>JAKDMR010000012.1 GCA_030452275.1 Candidatus Nitrosocosmicus sp.
AATCAAGAAATGATGTCAGAAATCAAGATGAATTATGACCCAGTCTCATTTATATGGTGTCTTATTTTCTCGAAGTTACTTTCGCGGTTATAATGTAAAAATAAGATTATTTTGCGGGTAGTTTCATTCTTTAGAAATGCTATAATTGGACAGTTCTCATCTGGTATGGATGAAGTAAAATATCTGGTGATTTTTCCATTCGAGCACCTTACTACTTTCACTAGATTATTTTTTTCCAAAACACGAAGGGAGTGCGATATCACTCCATTGTTAAACTTGGTAATCCGTGCTAAATCATTATATCTGATCCCAGGTATCTGAATAATTAGCGTCAGGATCACATACTTAAAATTATTATTTTTATTGTTTGTTCTGTTCTCTAAGGACATTTTCAGTTTTAATAAATCCTAAACTTTGTTACTTAATATACTGATTATATCGAACATTGAGATACTTCTAGTCATATCCTAAGGATTGTAAAAAAAGAAATAGATATTGGATGTCAGTAAATTAGTCAGGGTTTTAATGCCTTTCTAATTCCTACTAGTCCCAATTTGGTGTTATGGTATTTTCTGAAGGTTGTTCCTTTATGATAAAGGCAGTTGTTCCAAGTACATTCTTTTGAGCCCATTTTACAAATTCATTTGATCCTATCGGTATTGGTTCTTCGGTTACAACATAGGATATTCCCCTGTTATCTAGCTCTTCTTTAACTGCATCAAATCCGGAACCACTGCCAGACGCAGGAACAAGTATAACATTGTCAGCATTGGTTGCAGTCAATGAATCCTGTATTTTGTCAGCTGCAGCACTTATTGCAACTTCCATCAAATCTGGCCAGTCTTCCCTTGCAGTAACTCCAAAGGCATCAGCATAACCCATTCTCTGTTGAACATATTGAGCAGTATTTGTATACTCTTGTACCTGACCCATATCATTTAAATTGGATTCTGCTCCGTGACCAACATTCACAAATATTTCATTTTCTGGGTTTCCATTATTTTCTGAATTAGATTTTTGTGCTATTTTAACAAATATTTCTCGCAATATTCTGTCATCTGGGCTGGCGGGTCTTGAGAAAATTAATGTAGCATTGCTTGTTTCACTAGCGGGTTTTGTTAGCATTCCCATGTACAGACAGCTATCTTGATCCACGGGAACACCGGGACAGTATTTGTACTCTTCAATTCCACCAAATATTCCTCTAGTAACGTTATGGATGACGGTTGACTCTGGCCCAAAAAGGTCTGTGTACATAAAGATTACATACTTAACTCCTTGTTCATCTAGTTTTTGTAAACCCTCGTCCCAATTATATGGCATGTGTGTTATTATCTCAGTGGGATATCCTAGTCTTTCAAGGGCCTCTTTTATGGGTTCTGTCTTTTCAGGAGCATGACCTCCCGGAAATCCTAACCCATGTGTGTAAACCAAGACACCTATCTGGCCAGAAATACCTCCCAAATTATCTCCTGGAAAAGGAATAATGCCTTTGAATCTTTCGAGGATTTCAGATATGTCTAAATCCATAAAGCTTTGGATATCGCCAATCTGTCCCACTCTATCCTGAGCCTCTTGCAGTTTCTGGTTTATCAGCTCTTTTGCTTCTCCTATCTGTAAATTAATTGAATTTGAGCTTTGAGCAAATACTGATGAATGAAACCCTACTACAAATAAGGTCATTATGATAATAGCACCAATAATAACGTTAATACTCATCATAATAAGTTAACGAAATTTTAGATATATAGCAGGCATACGTTTCTAAGTTTGGAAAGTGTATATCTTGTAAGAAATAATCAGTAAGATGATTTGCTTATTTGGTTATGGCATAACTTTACTTACGGAATTACTATAATATGGTGATAGTACTGATGATAATAGTAATAGGATTGCGACTTGATATGCCCATACCATTTAACATATATTCCTGAACTGACTGTAGTAAGTAGTTCCTCGTGTTTAGACCAAATCTCTTTTCTGAAATGTCTAGATATTTTTCTCTTGACACCCTCAAACGAAGAGTATAGTTCAACGGTGAGAAAATCCCTTCTGGCTATATTCCACACCTCCTCTATAATATCATAAACTCAGGTGATGCCGTTGGAAGACATACTGGAATAAGGGTGTCCTTGTTCTGTTCCAAATAATCCTTTACCTTCCTTGATCTTTAGTGAGGTGATGCTTTGTCCATGAAAAGATAACACCTTGAAGACTTTGGATGTCTTTAGAATATCAAGGAATGTATTACTATCAAACCTATCGTACTTTCTGAAAATTTGTTTATTACCATTCGTGCTTATAGCTCCAAAAAGACACGAATGTTTATGCGAACCTGTTATTCTTACAACAGGCCTCTTTTCCTTGTCAATCCAAACCTGTCTTGGAAGAGAATCATAGAAGAGAAAAGATTCATCTATGGATTCTATGACAAATCTTTTGATTTTGATTTTGATTTTGCTTTTGATGTTGTATATCCAAAAGTATCTTTTCTGTCTTTTTTTTGAAGATCACTTTCTCGTCATTTGAGGCAGTTTTTACAAATACTTTTCTTGAAACCTTTTGTTTAAAGCCCTATTTTTTAACAATGTGGTAAGAGTATCTTGAGAATCTTTTTTAGTGGAATTTACCTTTTCCTCCTTCGTGCTCGATTTTCTGTATTGTTTTCCTATATAATAGAAAACCGAGTGTAATCACAATTGGAGCATCGAAAAAGTATAATAAAAAACTTCAAAAGCTTGGTGTATTAAAAAGAAAAAAAGAATAAATTACTAAATTTCATCATGGATGATTTCCCACCCCCACTTGCGGATTCAACAACTGGGAAGTAGACGGAATACGAATCTCTGATATGGGCCAAAAATTCTGTAAGCCTGAATAATATTTTGTTTCATTTTATCCAGTCTAACATGATTAGACATAAAAAAATGTTGAAAGAATCATTTGTAAAGAAACGTTTAGAATCAATGAATGAACGAGTCGATCCAATCAAAAAGCAAGATACTTTGAATAGATCAATCCCTGATGAACTATATTCCCAGTATGAAGTAGATGAAAAAACCTATAAAGATTTAGAAGAGGCTTACAAAAAATATGGCCGTCTTCTTATCTCGGCCTTGAATATACAATAAATAAACTTTATTACATGACTGTAAATACATTAAAAACTGTAAACTATGAGGAGAACCTTGTAACAAATGAAATGATTGATCAGATAAAGATAAATCACGAATTAAAAGAACAGAACAGGCCGAGGAATAAAAGTAAAGATTAGCAAATGGATTGCCTCGAACTTAATACGTCAGGTTTGACATGAGCTAACATATGGTTTTGTTGAATTAATGAAAAAATTCTTGTAAATTTATTATTAATAACTTCTCTCAAGGAACTAATCTCCTTCTCATACTTTTGTTTTAACTCAAACAACCCATCTTTTTTCTTTTGATCTTCCTGTTTTTTAGAGATAGGCGAGAAATCAGCGCATATTTGTAGATTCGGAATTGCCTTCAAATATTCGGAATAAATCTCTTCGTCAGACGCCATATAATATACCTTATCCAGTCCCGTTGCGTGTCCTACAAGCATCTCCCTTATTGTTTTATCGAGCCTAGATCTCTGCATTTACGTTATTGCAAATATTATGAAAGAATGACATGGATGTAAATCACTCCTATTATGAGGAATTGCGTTCTTTGAACATATCAAGGATTTCACATATGGTCTTAAATTCAAAGATTCAAGTTTTGGAATTATAATATTTTGTACGATTGTTGTTCGATAAGTAATTGGGATTGGATTGTATAGTTCAGATCTCCTATTAAACGCCCTTATAATCAGATATGCATTTGTTGGTTCCCATCCTGAGTCTGTTTTGACTAATTTTTCGCCAAATCGTTGTCTTAACTCAAGGTAATTTTCTATTGCTGCAGCACATTCAGCAGTGCAGAAAGTAAAGTATCTGAATTTTGATGAAGGTGAATAAACTTGAATCTGATAAATGCGATCTCCTTGCTCATTTATTCCCCATTTCTTGAGGTCTTTCAATCTGAGCTGATGAACTGCACCCACTCGCATGGCCGTTGATGATAACAAAAGTATTACTGCTTTTTTTCGCTCATCAGATATATTCAAGAGAGAAGAAATTTCAGAATGGGTATATGATCGATATTCATACTTATTTTCAGATTCACATAAATTTTTTTATCTTTTTACGATTTATAGTAATGTCGTTAATAGAGAAAAAATGAATTGCTGTGCATAAGAAAACATTCTGTGCACTAAAGTACAAATTTCTTTTATGGCGCATATCAATTAGAATATCTATAATAACTTGCTCAATTACACGGCGATCTCTGCTTAATAGTTCATCAAATGTAGAAAACGATACAATTGGAGAGAGCAAGTAGTCTTCAAGTCTTGCAACGTATGCCTTTCTCGTTATAGAAGATTTAAGGGATGAGACAAAGTTAACATAAGCCCTATGATTTGTATCAATCATACTAGGAATGGTTACCTTTGGATATTGTCTTGTCATAGAATATACAGTATTAGAGTCATAAGTTTTGGATGTCAAATCGGACCAATATTCTCTTGTTCGTTTCCTTCAGTGTAGTTAATGAAGGGATAATATTTATGCGTGATTATAAACAACATAGCTTTAATTATCCTTTCTTATACCTATTATCAGGAAAAGATGAGCCTGTCAAAAACAGATTATGACATCATAGTAGCAGGTGGAGGGTTAGCTGGACTAATAGTAGCCTCATCTGCAGCTTACTACTCTAAACAAAGAATGAAGATTCTAGTACTAGATAGGAACTCTATCGACATTCAAGGAAGGAAAACCATCTCGGGTTGGATTTGTGGTGATGCAGTAGGGAAAAACACTGTTGATTACATGACAGATAGAATTAAAATATCATGGGGTTACCCAGAAATCGAACATCCAGTAAAGGGAGTATTGGCCTTTTCCCCGGATCACGAAACCCGAGTGTCATTTGATGGAGAGGGATATATATTAAATAGAAAACAGTTACCCCAAAAGCAAGTTACGGAGGCATGCAAATTGGGAGTTGAAATAGCTAGCAATATCATGATTAGACAACTAACATCTGAGAATAATTTTATAGTCGGTGTGGAAGGGGAAAATACAAAGACTAAGGAAATATTTAAGAAAACTGCTAAGGTGGTAGTCGATTGCACTGGTGTTACTTCAGTACTACGCACAAATCTACCGATTAAAACTCACATTCAAAGAAGGATAGATAGAATTGATCTAGAATCTACTGGCAGGTATATTTACGATTTTGATAAAAACGGCAATGAAGACAAGACGTTTTTTGACCCCGAATATTGCATAATTCACTTAGATCAAAATTTGGCTCCAGGTGGTTATGGATGGGTTTTTCCAAAAGGAGAAAATAAAGTGAATATTGGTTTGGGTGTTCAACAAAAGCTGTTTGATAAAGCAAACAAGGAGAGTGGAAGAAAGAGGGATTTGAAGAGGTTAATTGATGATTATGTCGGTGTCAATCCAGTTATATCAAATCCAAGGTTATCAAAAGGAGAGGAGGACCTAGGTAATGAATGGGGTACATGGCAGGTGTCCGTTAGGAGGCAGAATGACTGTATGGTTGCCAATGGCTATATGATGGTTGGAGACTCTGCGTGGATGCCAAAGCCACTGGATGCTGGTGGAATAGGCCCCGCAATAATTGCAGCCACAATAGCTGGAAAAGATCTGGTGGAAGCAATAGAATCAGGCAATGTTTCAGAGAATGGGCTTTGGAAGTATAATAAGAATTTCATTAACGAATATGGCTACAAGACGGCTGGTCTGGAAGTATTTAGAAGAATGCTCCAACAACTCACCAACGAACAGATAAACTACGGCATGAAGCACTTTCTGTCGAAAATGGATGTTGATAAGATTACTAACGGTGAACATCCGGAATTTAGCACGGTTAGCAAGCTAGGTATGATGATAAGAGGAGCACTAAATAAGAAACTTGCAGAAGACTTGAAATTTACTTCTCAAATGAATGAAGAGCTAGTCAAACATTATAGAAATTATCCAGAAACATCAGAAGGATTCCCGGATTGGTCTAAAAAGTTAAGCAGATATCTATCTGAAGCTTTTGCCAAATTCGCTTAACCTTTATTTTTTTAGAACATTAATAAAGGTTTCCCTGCGTTAGGGATCTAATATAATCTATCATTTTACGATGGTCGCTTTGTCGATCCTGTCTAAAAAGCTTTTTCGCCTGTATTCCTCTGTAATAGAAATACGAACATCATCAATTATCCGTTTGCCAACATCTAGTTTCTTTCTGACTCCAGAAATAATATTATCATAGAACGAAAACGGGTAGATTGAATCGTATAAGGATTGCATGATGGTAAATAAAGACAATGAGGATTCAAAATTGTCTTTCCTAAGATTATCATAAATCATTCGCTTGATTTCACCTATGCAATCTAGAAGTCCGGTAACATATGCATTTAATGAAACCTGCAACTCGGCATGTCCACTAAAATGATCTTTCCTTTCAACAATTTCTTTTAGAATAGCAGCTTCAACGTATTCTTGTTCTGCGGGCCACAAATAACGTTCCAAATCAGAAATGACATATTTTTTGAGTTCTGAGAGCAAAGAAAATGCGTTATTAATTAATTCAGTTGCTTCAACTGTCTTTCCGCTGTGTAACAATATAATAGCCTTACTACTCAAGGCAATAATTTCTCTATTTTCCTTTATTAGTTTCTCCCGACTTGATTCCACCTGTCTTAGATAAGACGAAAATTCATTCAACGAATCTTGTAATTTAGCAGAATCAATATTAAAACTCATAATTACAGTTTCGTAGCTCGTTATAAATAGTAGCTACGAACGTATAAAAAAAAATTTATGGCATCTAAATCAAACGTTGAAATGGATGACCAATATTCGCAGGAGCAGAGGATATAATTTTGAGTATCGTTTGGTTAAGCAACTAAATTCTGGAGAATGGATTGCGCGAAGATTGGGAGGGTCGAGCACAGGCTTACCTGACATTGTAGCAGTAAACAACACAGATTCCATACTATTATCAATAGAGGCAAAGACGGCTACTAGTAATAGCATATATGTACCCCAAGATCAAATTGACAGATGTTATCTCATTACACAAATGTTTGAGGCTTATCAAGACAGATATATAATTTTGGCATTTAAATTTATGAGAAAACAAAGGCTAGTAGTTAAGGGGGAAATAAAATACCGGCCAAGAAAAACAAAAGAGTATTACAAAATAGTAAGATTTAAGAAAAAGCCAAAAAAATTTCCGATGATTAAATGTAATTACAATGGAGATACCTATGCAATCTATGATTCTAAAATAAAGAAAGTTAAACTAAAAAATTATCTGATGCCTTTTAATGTATAATAGATATTTAAGGGATCAGATTACTTGTTTATTTATTGCCCAACGTCTTATGGAGAGAAGGATGGCTAAAACCGTTATTGACCGAGTCATTGCCCAATGAGAAATGCAGTTTTTGTAAGCATGATTTCAAGGAATTAGAATTTGTAACATCATGTGAATTCTGTGACCTAGGAATCCTTCACGATGATTGTTATAAAATTCACATCACAAAAGATCATAAAGAGCATCTCGATCAGAAAGTAAAAGCTCATGAAGAAAAGCGGTTACACTCATATCAATAAAGGACTTTCCCAGATTTTTGGAAAAAATTTATTAATACAGTCTTTAAGGTAAGTAAATTTATGAATATGAAAAGTAATTATGCAATCGAAAAAGGGTATGAGTCTATATCTTCAAGTCAGATGTACGAGATAGAAAACAACGGAGAATCCATTTATTCGATGAAGAAAATTTTGATGATGGAGAATGCGGGATCTAGAATTGCAGATTTCTTGATAGCCGAATTCAATGAAAACATACTAGATAATTCATTAGTTGCAGTTTGTGGTAAGGGAAACAACGGCGGTGATGCACTGGTTGCAATGCGTCACCTATCAGGATACATTCTTGCACGCAATAAATCGGTTAAGAAAATCAACTTATCTGTGATCTTGTTATGTTCCCCAGAGGAATTAAAAACCACAGAATCCATTTTAAATTGGCAAATTATAAGTAAGATAGGATCGATAAGAAAATTTACTTTAGAAACAAACAGTATTACTGAAATGGAGGACGAAATTAAAAAGGCAAGTATCATTTTAGACGGGATCTTCGGAACGGGAATCAAAAGAGAAATAAAAGAGCCTTATTCAAAAGTGATTGAAACAATAAATTATGAAAAAGGAACTACTTTCATACTTGCAGTTGATATCCCTTCAGGGTTAGATCCAGACAGCGGAAAAATTAATGACAATGCAATTAGTGCAGACGCAACAATAACTTTTCATCGACCAAAACATGGATTGCTCAAGAATCCAGAGAAAGTGGGAAGATTAATAATTAAAAAGATTGGAATACCATTTGAAGCAGAAAAAGGCATGGTGTGATATAGCATGAAAGTAGAACAATTTCTGGTAGGAGAAATGGCGAATTTCACTTATGTAATCGTGGATGAAAAAAATAGGGATTCAATAATCGTGGATCCCTCTTGGAACTTGGAAATTATCTTTGATTATCTAAAAAGAAATTCGCTTAGTAATAAGTATATTATAAACACACATTCACATTTTGATCATATATTTGGTAATGAACAAGTAAAAAGTGCTACAGGAGCAAAAGTGATACAACATAAGTTGTCACCGTTGGAGAAAGACATTGAGGTAGATGATGGACAGATTATTGAATTTGGTGAATCACGGATCAAAATAATTCACACTCCGGGCCACTCAACGGATAGTATTTGTCTAATAATTGATGACAAAGTTATGGTCACTGGAGATACCGTTTTTGTTGGTAGTTGTGGGAGACTAGACCTGCCTGGAGGTAATCCACATGAAATGTTTAACTCTATCTACAGTAAACTAGTGAATTTGGATGGAAATTTGATGATACTCCCTGGACATCATTATGGTTCGAGTAAAACGTCGTCGTTACAAAAAGAATTTGAATCCAATTTTGTTTTCAAATTCAAGGATGAGGATGATTTCCTTAGATATATGAGCTCGTAAGGATAGCTCCTCATCACTATCACACCATAACCATCTCTATACCCGCTCCCCACTCTTGCATCCTCCTCAGCTCCTCAGCCTCCCCTCCAACCAGTAAAGATTATTATCAATAGACTTTGACAGAATTTTATTGATTACTGACGTTATACAGAGCTTCCCTGCTAAAGGATGCAATAATGATTTAATGTCCTACAAATCAAACAGAACTTCTTTTATTTTGGCAATATCCTATACGGAAACATCTACCATTCCCGGCCTGACAGTTGCCGGAGCAAATACAGAATTATTAAAATATACACCCGCCGCAGATGCAGAATATATCTACTATGGTAGATGTAAATGCATTGATTCAATTCCTGCAACACCAGATGGAAAGCCAACGCCTGCAATAATTTCAAAAACTGCATTGGATTTATCAAATATCCCGATATCAGTAGTCGACTCGGGGTCCAAAATCAAACCTATCTTACCTTATGTTAACATTGATTCTGAATCTGGCAAGAATATACTTCAAGAACAGGGTTTGGAACTAGAGAATGTGGTAAAAAACTATGATATGGGCAAAATGATCGGGAAAGAATTGGCCAAAATAAATGAAACTGTAATTATAGGAGAAAGTATTCCAGGTGGTACAACAACTGCGTTGGGTGTGATGCAGGCTCTGGGCATTGATGGATATAGCAGGGTCAGTAGTAGTATGCCAGACAACCCTAATGAATTGAAAAACAAGGTAGTTGAGAAAGCATTATCAAGATCTAATATGAGAGCTGGAGATTGTTCAAACGACCCCTTTATGGCTATAGCAAGCTTGGGGGACCCGCTAATGCCCACAATTGTCGGGTTAGCTGAAGAAATCGTTTCCAGTGGAAGGAAAATTATCTTGGCTGGCGGAACTCAAATGTGTTGTATTTTAGCTTTGTTAAAATCATTGAATGTAAGGTTAAGAGATAACATCTGTATAGGAACAACTTCATACATAATCAATGATAAAAAATCAGACATTGTTGGATTGATGAATAACATTTCAGATGATGTCCCTATTTTTTACATTGACCTCCTTTTAGAAAATTCAACTAAAAAGGGACTGCGATCTTATTCTGAAGGATTTGTCAAAGAAGGTGCTGGTGCAGGAGGTAGTTCCATTGCTGCTTTTCTAAACAATGATAATTTAACTAGAGAACAATTGTTACACAAGATAGAAGAGAATTATATCAAAACTATTGAAGAGCCTAGTTTGATGTTTACAAACAAATAGTATGATTGACTTCTTTCCTGGGCAATTCGATGGTTTAAATACAAGAGTTTTGGAATGAAAAAACTATGAATGGAATCGAAAAAATCAAGGGAATCGTACTAATATTGATAGCTATCTCTTTTTTCACTGCTTATACTTATACTCTTTTCGCAACGGATTGGGGGATTTTGTTGCTAAAATTGACTGTGGCTGTGATTGTAGGCGTTATATTCTTTATAGTTGGGTGGATTGGAGTTACACTTACAGTTAATGAAAAAAATACCAATGCAAAATAAGATTCTCTCCCTTACTGATCAAATGAATGGGATCATTTGGAAATAAAGAGATCCGTAACTGTTTGATAAAGCCGTGGAGCTACATCTCTGACTATTTGGGTATGTTCTATTTCAAAGTCGTATTTTGAGAATAAGTTGACAATATGGGCCTCAGAAGTTGGGACAACCTGCGCTTTGGTATCACTTTTTATGTGCGAGAAGAAATGTAAATGCCCTCCAGAGGGCTTTAAGCAATCGATGGAAATATCTACAAATTCATGAGCTCTTTCTGGTAATGGGAGTAGCACTCTATCTATACGGTCTTTGAAAGTGTTTGAATGAAGTACTTGCTGAGAATCTCCGTGTATTGAAAAGATGCGATCACTTAATTTGTTTAATTTTGAATTCATGATGCTCAAGATATAAGCATCCAAGTTGGAATCAATGTTGTATACCTTTATTTGATGTTTTTTTGCCATTATTACTGAAAATGTTCCAACACCTGCGAACATATTTACTACTATTTCTCCAGGAGAAACCAAATTTGAAATTCGGAGTCGTTCGGTAGACAATCTAGGTGAGAAGTACGAGGTAGCTACATTGACTAAAAACTTGCAACCATACTCCCGATAAAAAGTAACGTATTTCTCATCTCCCGCAATAACTTCCAGTCCTCGTAACCTGTATTCTCCGGAAATTGATGACTTTTGTACAAAAACAGATTTTATGTTTTTTATACTGTCAAGTATAACTTCTCCAATGACATTTTTTTTTGTCAACAGGGAATCAGGAATTTTAATGATGGCTATGTCGCCTATCATATCAAATGAGGAATAAACTTTTTCGAGATCTTCATCTGCCAATACGCCTTTGAGAAGTTTTTTCAAAAATTTACTCATCTAATAATACAACTTGTAAACCTATTTGTTCTTCAAGTAGTAGTAATTACCATCTGTTTTTTGCTGTCTGTCCAGCCTGCTGCTTTCTTTGTTAACTCTAGGTCTCCCAGTTGTCTCATCTCTTCTAAAGGATATTGAGAGTGATTTAAGAAAGTCGTTCATACCAATTTCCTTGGTATTTGGAGATGTACCGGTTCCCTTTATGCCGGGGATACCTTCGAAAATAATCAATCTGTCCGAAACCAAATCTATCAATTGAATATCATGATCTATAATTAATGCAGACTTTCCGTTTGCTTTAGTAAATCTTTGTATGAATTTCGCAAACGTAATTCTATCTTCTATGTCTAAAAATGCAGATGGTTCATCTAACGCATACACATCAGCAGACCTTATTAATGACAACGATATTGCCACTTTTTGCAATTCACCCCCGCTAAGCCCCTTTATGGATTTATCATACAGCTTTTTGATTCCCAATGGAGAAAAGACATGTTCTTCTATTGTGGTACCCTCGAATGGCCCACTGTTTGCAGAACAGATTAACGAGCGAACATCCCCATCAATATCTTGGTTGAGATATTGAGGTTTGTAAGATATTCTTACTGTAGTGTCCAAGCTACCTTGATCGATTTTTTCTATGCCAGCTAGCATCCTCATGAAAGTAGTTTTACCCAAAGCGTTTGCACCAACAATTCCGACTACCTCCCCCTCATGTATCTCCCCCTTATCTACAGTAAGAGAAAATTGACCAAGGGTTTTCATCATGGTAGTATATCTTACTATAGGAGAAGACGAGAGAACAGTCTCGGTAATACTCGATATATCAAATTTATAAGCTTTATCCCTGAACCTAACATTTTCAGTAGGAATATACCCTTCTAAGAAATTATTTATACCTACTTTAGTGCTTTGAAGGGATGATACTATACCATAGGCACCAGGTTCTCCATAAGTAATGTAAATGTTATCCGATAGGTAATCAAGTAAAGACATATCATGTTCTACAATCATTACACTTTTACCCTCCTTAGCCAAATTATTGATGACCCGTCCCACAGCCAAACGTTGATAAATATCATTAAAAGAAGAAGGTTCATCGAAAAAGTAATATTCTGCATCCTTAGCTGCAGCAACAGCCACAGCTACCCTCTGTAATTCTCCCCCACTTAATGTTGAAAGATCTCTATCTAGTGAGTATTTTAGACCTAACTCTTCTATCAATACATCCGAAACCTTCCGTTCGTCATATTTTTTTAGTAATTCAGATACTGTACCTTTGAAGGCTTTTGGGATAAGATATACAAGCTGAGGTTTTATTGAAGTACGCAATGATTTGGATTGAATTTTTTCAAAGTGTTTGCGTAGCTCAATGCTAGATATCTTTGTTAAAATTTCATCCCAACTTAATTCCTTATCATAGTTACCAAAATTAGGCTTTATATTTCCTGAAAGCAGGTTTATTATGGTA
Source organism: Candidatus Nitrosocosmicus sp. (assembly GCA_030452275.1). GTDB lineage: Archaea > Thermoproteota > Nitrososphaeria > Nitrososphaerales > Nitrososphaeraceae > Nitrosocosmicus. The sequence continues at coordinate 13,010 of JAKDMR010000012.1, forward strand.
GACTTCCCCATACCGTTTCTACCCACAATACCTGTTACAGTACCTTCTTTTGGTATAGGAATTTTATATAACCTGAAACTATTGATTCCATATTGATGTATTTTGTCTACACCAATTTCCTGGGCTAGATTAACTATTACAATAGCATCAAAAGGACACTTTTTAATACAAATAGTACATCCCGTACACAAATCCTCATAAATAACAGCCTTCCCATCATCAGGCCTTTGAATAATACATTCTCCACCAGTCTTATTTACAGGACAATAGATTATGCACTCTAGACCACACTTTCTTGGTTGGCACAATTCCTGATCTAAAACAGCAACTCTATGAGTCAAATTTCCATGTTTATCCAATTGCTTAATATAATATTCACAATTCTTTTATATAAATCGTGAATTGGAGGTAGCAAAATGGTCAAAAGGCGATATTTACAAAATTTTACGAGTCTTGAAAATAAATTGGTCTTTAGCTAAAAAGGTAAACAAGCTACCAAGACATGAAAAAATCATTGACTCCGCAAATATCAATAAATAAGGATCAGAATCGATAATGTGGGTTTGTTGTGATGAGTTTTTATATACGCAAGGGTTCATCAACAGAATCTTTGACCTCTGGACGGTAATAAACTATTGGTCTTTGTCCTAGTTGAATAGTAACTCTTGCATTTATCCAAACTATCACTTGTTTGCAACTAACCCTATTACAAAACCCAATAGGTTTCCTGCTTCGGGAAACACTTCTTTGTTTTTATTCTTATTCGCAAATGAATTTTGATAAATATTTCAATTAATGCTGTGAATTATGATTGATTGTACCCATTCTTAATAACCGGGCCAATATGCATAACTAGCATATCCTAGCTTATCTATGAATTTACTATCCGACATAGAATTTGTAAATTTTGTTTCACAGGTAGCAGACATAGGAAGGATTAAATTGACGGAAATATAATAAAAGGTAGCCGGCCATAGCGTTAGGGCCCGACCCGGTCCCATTCCGAACCCGGAAGTCAAACCTAATGTCGCTGCTGGATACTGACGTGCGTGAGCCGTTGGGAAACAGCAGTGCTGGCACCTTTTCTTAAATTCATTTTTATTATAATAAAAAAATTTAAAAGAAAATAAAGATGTATTACATGTTTTGATGCTCTTTGAGGAACTTTATGATGGTACGAACTCCAAACCCAGTAGAGCCCTTTGGATTATAACTCTTGTCTGCGGTTCCATCTTGGGTCCATGCAGTTCCGGCTATATCAAAATGGGCCCATGGTACATCATTTACAAAATGCGACAAAAATGCTGCAGCTGTGATTGTCCCACCGGTTCTGCCACCAATATTCTTAATAGTAGCAACATTACTCTTTATAAGATCCGAGAACTCCTCTGATAATGGTAATTGCCAAAGTTTCTCCCCAGTGCTATTAGACATTGATACTAATTTGTTAATTAATTTATCGTCATTTCCTATAATTCCGGCAATGTTTGTTCCTAGGGCAATTATGCATGCACCCGTTAAGGTTGCAAAATCAAGGATATATTTCGGAGAATATTTGGCAATACCATAAGCCATTGCATCAGCCAAGATCAATCTTCCTTCAGCATCCGTATTCAAAACTTCGACGGTCTTACCATTATACATTCGAATAATATCCCCGGGTCTATATGAAGATCCTGAAGGCATATTTTCTACCGCTGGGATAATCGCTACTACGTTGATTGGAAGATCTAAATTCCCCAACGCTTTCATTATACCTAAGACTGTACACCCGCCGCTCTTATCAAATTTCATTTCATCCATCCTATCACTGGGCTTAATTGAGATACCACCAGTATCAAACGTTACGGCTTTACCGACAAGAACTATGGGTTTGTCCGTTGATGCAGTTGAATTATTGTATTCTACTATGATTAACTTGGGTTCGTTTTCGCTGCCCTTTCCAACCGATATGATACCACTCATGCCCAAGTCTTTGATTTGGTTCTGATTTAATATATCAACGCGAATATTTTTCATTTCTTCTAGAGTTTTAGCAGAATTAGCTAAAGTATTTGGATTTATCACATTTGGCGGAGAATTTGCAAGGTCTCTGGCGTAAAAGACTGCTTCACATATTTTTACTATCTTACCAATTTCAATCTTATTCCTAAGATTAGAATCGTCTGTGGCAATTATGTCCACAGAATAACTTTCATAAAAGGTTGGTAGTGCTTTGTCTGCTTTATCTTCTTTAAATTTATTAAATTCATACAAGGACAAGACTAGGCCTTCGATTATTGATTCGACGTTTGAGGAACTTGAATAGAAATTAGATATAATGACATCATGAAAATTTAGTTCCTTTGCTTTAAGGGAGATCATTCCCCCAAGTTGTCGGAATTTATCTTCATTTAGTTTTTTACTGTCTCCAATTCCTAATAACATGATCTTTAAAAACTTATCACCATCGTTCAAAGAAAGGATCATGTTTTTTCCAAATTTCCTTATATTTTCTAAATGTTCCTCCTGAAAGACTTTGAGTTTATCCAAAATATCCATTATTTTAGTATTTTTTCTTAAGTAATTCACATCTTTATTGCTCTCATCTAGTCCTATGACAAATAATCCTTCAAATATATTTACATCATCAATACTCTTTATTGACATTTTTACCATAGGTGTACTGAATGCATATTTTATAATTACTTAACTGATTATGGATAAAAGTAATAAGGTGCGGCCTTACCCCATTTAACTTCCTACATATTGTATTTTAATTGATCCACTTGATTGAACATCCAATCGAGGGATCAAAATCCTTTTCTATGCTAGATTTTTTTCCATCCAGTACTTTTTGAATATTGTTTTCCATAATGTGGACTGTGGCATTAGAGTTAGGTTCTAAAGCATCATTAATTTTGCCATGAAAAGTAAGTTTTTTAGATTCATCAAATAGAAATGGATCTGGGGTGCACACTGCTCCGTAGTCCCTAGCCACACTTTGAGATTCATCTATAAGATATGGGAAATTGAGAGAATATTCTTTAGCAAATTTTACCATATTATCGAATCCTTCCCCTTCATAATCTGAGTCATTACTATTAATTCCGATAATTTGTAAATCGGAGCTGTCAAATTTAGACTGCAGAGAGATCAAATCATTTATTCTTGCTTTAACGTAAGGACAATGATTGCATATAAAAACTACCAAAAGAGTACGCGAATTTATATCCTTTAAAGTGTAATTTTTATTGTCGACCCCCTTTAATAAGAAATCAGGTGCATGAGATCCAGATATCAGCTTTTGTGAAGATTGCGTCTTGACCATAAAATAAGTTTGTTATGAAAATAAATAAAAATGTTATTAGATATCAAAATAATGTCGAGTCATAGAATCATGGCTGAATTGGCCTACCTATTCCTCTATAAAGATTTTTTTCAAAATCATCCGGGTTAAGATAACCTCTACCATCATAAATAGGAGTTTGACCGATTTTGGAAGGATTGAGCTTCAAATATTCTTGATGATTGGCAGCCAAGATTATTAGATCGCGATTGGTAACAGCATGATCTAAATTATTAACGAGTTGTACATTTTTATAATTTGAAATTAGATTGTCTTCTCTTACCAATGGATCATGAACTAAAACATCTTTAATTTTTAATCTAGTCAATTCTTTTAGTATTTCATAAGTAGGCGAGAGTCGGGTGTCAGACACTCCTCCACGAAAAGCAAGGCCCAAAATAGTTATTTTGGACTTCCTAATTACCTTTCTAGGAAGCATTTTTAATGCATTGTTCAAAGAGTATGAAGGCATATCATTGTTAACTGTTCTGGCAGTTTTGGTAATTCTACAATTTATCTTATTTCTTGCCGCAACATCAAGGATAAATTGTGGATAGACTGGGATGCATGCACCACCGACCCCAATTCCTGGATCGTGGATATGACAGAAATTCTGTGAGTTAGCCGCCTTTTTGGCTTCCCAAAAATCAATATTTAACCTATCACTTAACTTGGCCAGCTCATTTGCCAGAGCTATATTTACATCTCTGTAAACCCCTTCAAATAACTTTTCAGCTTCAGCTGTTTTGATGCCCAAGATTCGTACTATTCCCTTCTTAAAAATAAGACCAAACAATTTTTCCGCAAGATCTAGACTATAATTATCATTTGAAGATACTATCCCAGGATGACCTTCTTCGATGTCAAAAATGGCGCGACCCTCATAAATTCTTTCAGGATTATAAATCACAAAAAAATCCGAAGCAGCTTTCATGCCACTTGATTTCTCTAATAGAGGTATCAAAAACTTTTCTGTAGTTCCAGGCGGAACAGACGGATGTATGGAGACGATGTCATTTCTTTTCAAACCGGTCCCTACCGCTGATGCCACCTCTTTTACAGCGTCTAAATCAGCTTTGTTTTTTCTTATCAAAACAGGGACACATATCATCTTCAATTTTGAAATACGGGACGCTTGAATCGGGTCATCATATATCATAAATTTGTTATTCTTTAAACCATCGGTAAAAGTTTCATTAACCATCGGTTCTGGAATATGAGTTAGTCCTTTTCGAGCATTTTCTAAAACCTTTGCAGATTTATCAATGCCTAGTACGGTCACACCTGATCTCAACCAAGCAGAGGCAATTGGAGCTCCGACATGACCTAAACCATAAACTGACACGATGTATTCACCTGACTTAAATTTTCTAATCAGAGTGTCGAGAGGTTCTAAGACAACATCACTTTGTATGAGACTATCAAGCATACCCTTGTTTCCACCTGATTTCACAATTTGAATATTTAATTATCTCGTTATTATGTTTTGACAAAGATGTTAATTACTCCTAAGGAAAACATACATGCCAAAGGTTAGTTTTTTGGAAATTGAAATACTAGTAAAAGAAAAATTACTGCTTTCTGTTCATTAATAGTAGAGGCATGTTTTTCCCAAGCTATGCGCTAAATATCGCAGGTTCTGAATGGTTTATCATTTTTATTGTTATAATTATTTTCATATTTCCCAAGAAAATTGGAAGTATTTCTAAAACAATAGGTAAAGTTGTGGGGGAATACGAAAAGGCAAAAGGGAAAATAATGGAACAAAAAAACATGTTCGTTTCGGATGCATCAATAACGACGACTACCAATAACCATGTATACAAAGGACCGCAGATTCAAAGACCCATATCATCAGAACGTGAAAAACTAGAAATTATTGCCAAATCCTTGAACATAAATTCGGAGAATATGGTAGACGATGAATTAAGAAATCTAATCTCATTCAAATTAAAAGAGACTCATAATGAAGAAACTAATTGATTTCAAGACAAGGCATCATGCTTTGAGCAGATTAATCTGGGCAGGGCTGGGCTGATGGCCG
>JAKDMR010000189.1 GCA_030452275.1 Candidatus Nitrosocosmicus sp.
TTAAGGTATTCAAAAAGTATCTATGTAAAATAATCTGCCCAGAAGAGTTTAATGCATGATACTAAACGTATGCAACCTCAGCACGATCAAGAAATAATCAGAATACGAAATCTACAGTTATTTTTAAAATATAATTATTAATTTAAGAAAACTGAAAATCTCAAATAAAATTAGGTGACCAAATAATAAGAATTGATGAACAATCATTATTTGGTCTTAGCATCATAGGTCGATCAAACCTTGGTATTTTTTTATTTCAATATGTAAGGTAGCGCGATGGAGAGGACAACAACTATTACCATTCCGTATGTAAGTATTTTAGAAGCGTGTCTGATAATTCCCTTCCTGTTTTGAGTTTTCTTATCTATCAATGAATTGTACAGTTGGCCACCATCCAGAGGGCCTATTGGTAATGCGTTAAAAATTGCTACGTTGAAATTTATGAACCAGAGCCAGAAGAATAGGTTAGCGGGTATTGTGTAATACGAACCAAAAATGGGAGATGTATATTTATCGGCCATAAAGTCAGAATACGGTACTATGCCTTGTACAAACGTGGGTGGGGCAAGCAAAGCTAATGGTGATGTAAAAATCATGGAGTTGTATCGATCGAGTACCTCTTTCGGATCCGCAACTGGTGAGATGGTCACCCCTAAGATTCCCTTTCCAGGCTCTCTTTGAGGAGGTAGGGTTGCCTGTATGGTTGATTTCGCTCCATTTTCATCTGCTATTCCTATCGTAATCAATTCCCCTAGATTGGCGTTTAAGTTATCATTAAGTTCCACCGGATTTCGAATTTGGCTGTTCTGAATTTGTTGTATTGTAGTTCCCTTATCAAGGCCTACTGATTCAGCAAGCGAACCCGCATTAACATTCGTTATTACTACGCCATATGACGCGGGATCAATAGGCTTTGTTATTACTAAGGTGGAAGTTATCAAAAGTATCACGAATAAAGAAATGGTAGCTACTACTATGTTTGTCATGGGACCTGCAGTTAATATAGAACTTTTCTGTTTAGTTGTAATCCTGTTAAGTTCGTCTCTTTCGATATTCACAAATGCCCCAATCGGTATTCCTAAAAATAATACTAGTCCTGTGGATTCTACCTTAACGCCATACACTCTAGCAATTATTCCATGGCCAGCTTCATGAACAATGATAGTAACCACCAAAGCTATCCAGCCTTCCCAAATTGGCAAATAAGGATTGAGACCTGGGATCAACAAATTTGCCTGAGGACCGACTCCGCGAGCCCCCTCTCTTATTGTTTCGCTAGAAACTAGGGCAGCAACTGAGCCTATTATTAGGAATAAAGCCATAATTGTAATAAGCGGCATTAAATAAGTATTGAATTTTGCGTAAAACCTTGCAGCCTTCGTCTGTGAAACCTTATCAAAGAATTTTAACCCGTAAGGTGTATGAATTAGTATAAGTGGTAAATGAAGATCAAACTTTATTTTTGATTGCTGTTCCAATTAAGTAATGTGAGCATTGTTATTATTTAAATGCATCATAACATACTTTTTGAAGTTTTTCATAATACGTGGGCTTGAGTATTCCTTAAATTAAAAGTCTTATTACCTGTTGACTAGATACAGATTTTATCACACCAATCAAACGACCTTGTGTTGATCAAATTTTACTTAAACGCCTGCAATTCAATATTCCTACTTCAAACGGAAGGTTGGTAATCAATCCGTCCGCGCGTTTGGATTTAGATTGTATATCTATATTATCCTTTTACACGCACAATCTTTACTCTTTCCAATACTTTCCAATATTCAACTTCGCCACCTTGGTTGAGTTTATCTCTAATTTCATCTTCAACAGCAGAGGTTTCAAAAACTTCGAATGTTTCAAGATCCATAATCTGCAATACTTGACCAGCCACTGAAATGAGCTGTCCACTCCTCTTGTCTATAAGGGGGACTTCAACATTTGCAGAAACTGGGGCAACTAAACTGTGCCTTGAACCGTCGAAAACACCCATTGCTGCCACTCTGGCCTTGGCAGAACCATGTTTACCAGGCTTACTATGATCATAAGAAACAATTCTACATGGTTCCCCGTCAATAACAATATAAGAACCAACCTTTAAACTACCAAGGTCCATAGGCTTACTCAATAATAATCAGAAAAATTGACATGAAATGCATATTTAACAGTTATGTTTTATTGCTTGCTAAACTTTGGAATTACATTGTTATCTACAGATTTGTAATTCAAAGAATCATATTATTGAGGAGTGACGATGATTGATCTACCATATCCCTGTAAATCTTACACATTCAAATCTCATACTAAGCCGCTTCAGAATGGGTCTGCGAAATCCATCCATGCACTAATTCTTGAGTTAATACAGCACTGTACATCTATGAAATATCATCGGTGCTAACAAGTGACATTAATTTAGAGCTTGAATCAACCCAATAGGAGGGTATTGATAGATTGAAAAAGGTAATGACTATCGCTGGAAGCGATTCATCGGCTGGCGCCGGCATACAAGCAGACATAAAGACATTTTCAGCTCTGGGAGTCTACGGCACAACAGTAATAACAACACTAACTGCGCAGAATACAAGAACAATTTCCGATATTATGATAGTTCCGTCAAAATTTTTTAAAAATCAATTAGTTACTACTTTAGAAGATATCCAGCCAGATGTCGTAAAAATAGGTGTTCTTTACAGTAAATCGATAATAAATATCGTCAAGAATATTTTAAAGAACTTTAACAATCCGATTGTAGTTGATCCTGTTCTATTTTCTGGCACTGGAATTAAGTTATTAGACGATGATTCATTTGAGCAATTTAAGAGGGAGATTATTCCATTGTCATATGTTATTACACCTAATCTGAAGGAAGCTGAATTAATTTCAAAAATTAACATATCAAATGGGCGTGATATGACCAAAGCTGCCTCAGAGATTTTCAAATTAGGAGTTTCAAATGTAATTATTAAAGGTGGTCATGACAGGATCCGAGATACAAAGGTGATGGACATGTTATTCGGAGATAAAAAAAATGAACCACACCAAATAGTGAACGAGCGACTAAAAGTTGACGAAACTCACGGCACCGGGTGTAACTTTTCTGCTGCTATTGCTTCCTTTCTGGCCAAAGGGTACAATATTAGTGACTCATTCAAATTGGCTAACTCATATGTCTACGAAGCCTTAAAAAACTCCATCAAAGTTGGTAATGGATTACTCGTCTCTAATCCCCTATATCACATGTATGACAATTCTGAGAAGTATAAGGTTCTGATAGAATTGCAAGATTCCGTATCAGCTTTGGAAAGAATGTCTAATTTTTTTAAACTTATACCAGAGACCAAAACTAACTTTGTGTATTCAATAGAAAAACCCAGAAATTTTGATGATATTGCTGGCGTTTTGGGGAGAGTAACTGATTTGGGGATAAATATCAGAACTCCAAATGTCATAAAATTCGGGGCCTCCTTTCATGTATCAAATGCACTATTGGCAGCCACGAAATTCAATTCATTATTTAGATCTGCAATTAATATTCGGAACAATCGAAGTATCATTAAGATATGCGAAAATAATTTTAGGTGTACAAGTTATTCTAGAACTGAGGAAACGGAAATAATCAAGAAGACAGAAGGGTCTTCAATAAAATGGGGGATTAGCAAGGCCTTAGGACAAAAGCCGGATGCAGAGTTAGTTTATCACGATGGAGATTTTGGGAAGGAGCCTATGGTTATTCTGTTTGGACAAAATCCAAAAGACGTATTACAAAAAATAAGAATAGTTCTACAAGAATATGTTAATAACTAACATTTTAAATAATGATTAATTATTCTTATTTTTTGTGAAAGCAGTAATATTAGCTGGTGGCCTAGGAACAAGGCTGCAACCATATACATTCTTTATACCAAAACCAATGTTGCCGTTAGGCAACAAACCCCTGCTTGAGTATCTAGTTGAATGGCTTATAAAATCTAAGAAGATAAATGAGATAATTATTTGCGTTAGCTATTTGCATAGATCAATAGAAGATTATTTTGAAGACGGTACTAGGTTCGGGATAAACATAAAATATTCCAGATCAGATAGACCGTTAGCTACAGCTGGCCAATTGAAAACTGCTGCTAATCATTTAAAAGAGCCTTTTGTTTGTCTATACGGTGATTCAGTTTACGAGTTCCCCCTTGACAAGATGATTGAAAATCATTTCGAAGATAAAGCCTTTATTTCTATGGCCCTTTCAAAGTACAAAACAAATCTCAAATATGGATTCATTGAACTTGGTGATAATGAAAAAATGCTGGTATCTGAATGGAAGGAGAAGCCAGAAGTTTCTGGATTGATAAATATAGGGTGTTATGTATTTGAGCCGGAATTCTTAGACCTAATACCAATTTCTACCTCCTTTGGAATGGACGAGGCAGTCAGACAATCAATAAGGTCAAAAAAGAAGGTGAAGTCGTTCATAGTAGATGACGGGAGTTTTATGGATATTGGAGATAAAAAATCATATTTAGAAGCGTATAAACTCTATGTTAAGAAATTGGGGAAGATTTAATCATCTAAAACCATGCTTTTCGCATAAGGGATTCTAGACCGATAACGTTTCTGCTCATTTTTAATATGTGACAATACTGTACCGTCGTCTTTAATCTATAAATACGATCATTAAACTAAAATCGCTCATATTGGCAAATGTTTCAGCCAATCTTAAGGTAATCTAACACGAATTTATGATGTGTTTACATTAGACTTCTTGCGTAATTAGAACACGTTAGTCGTAACTTCCAGCCATCAT
>JAKDMR010000190.1 GCA_030452275.1 Candidatus Nitrosocosmicus sp.
TAATGAATTCTCTTTATATAGCATTAATATCAATGGATCTGAAATATGGTGTGCAAAGAGCAAGCAAAATTGAACTTTAATTAGTTTGTACTAAGTTTTTAACAAATTGAAATTAGTAATGAAAATCATAAAAAACCCTCATTAATCACAGGTATTTACGTAATCTAATCCAAACATTGTAAAACTTATGATTAATAACTCACAAAATGTTAAGACTTTCAAACTGCTGGAGTGATTTGTTGACTGGCAAATTCATACATCTAACCGAGGTTACTTTCTGGCTAGCCTCCAGATGGTTTTTATTGTGGACATCTCTAGTTAGGTTGTTTAGTTGCAAAAGCTATTTCTAGATCCATATCAGAAAATATGCTCTCACGTGGATTTTCTCTTTGGAAGAGATATCAGCTCAATACTTCCAAAGGATTTAGAGCTTGAATATTCTAGAAAAACAGGGAAAATCAAGAGTTTTAGTATAGATGAAAAATTAATCGGAACCTTTCGATCCGATGGGGGAATTGCATTAACTATTGACGGTGCCAAACTTTTTTTAAAACAAAAGGGGTATCAATCCAATTGTGTTGTACCTATTGAAGATGCCATACCTTTCGTATCGGAAGGTAGATCTCTCTTTGTGAAGCATGTGTTAAAATGTGGTCAGAACGTAAAGAGTGGGTCGGATGTTGCAGTAGTAGACAAAAATGAATCTGTTCTAGCTGTGGGTAGATCTTTGTTGCCTTTTTCATACTATTTACAGTCATTAGATGATATTGCTGATCGTAATAGGGGCCCACTTATCCGTGGCATCAGTGTAAAAATTAGAGAAGGAATAAAAAGCAGAAGTACATAGGGATTTCTATGATGCGATCGGGTAATAGAGATATGCGCAGAATGCTTGACCGAATGGGTTTAGACATGAAAGAATTAAGTTCGGTAGAGGAAGTTATTATAAGAACCGATATGAAAGAAATATTTCTTAAAAAACCCCAAGTTGTTGAAATGAAAGGCAAAGATAGTACTATTTTTCAGGTCATTGCTTCCGATATCGAAGAAACAAACCGAGATGTTCCTTCTTTTAAGGAAGAAGATATTGTTTTAGTTATGCAACAGGCAAATGTCTCAAAAGAAAAAGCGATCGTTGCATTGACAGATACAAAGGGCGATATCGCACAAGCAATACTTAATTTAACAGTTTAACAAGCACTTTCTCTTATCAACTGGTTGGGGATACCAAAATAATAAAAAATTTGATCATGCTATAATTTTAAAGAATTATTGATAATTATTTGGGAATTATATGTGATTATTACAATTTTCGATCGGTTTTTATGATATTGTAAGTAAAAATGTTTATTTTTATTATCCGAATCTCATCACTATAATAATCAATGCTCTAACATTAGGAAAGTCACTATATGATTACAGGTGGGTGTGGATCATTTGAAATCTGCGCAATTATTGCATCTTGATAAACAGAAATTATACGTAATCTTTAATAGGCTTATAACATCACGCTAAGGTAGCAATAGAAATGTTCAACTTAACAAGTTGTCCACCAGTTATCGTTGCGACAGTGTCAGGCCGTTCCTATTATAAAATAACAAATGTTTTAAAGTCGCTTGACTTGCGTTATTTATCATTATCACCTGAAGAAGCGGCCTTATCAACTGGGAAAGTTATAATTACAACCATCGATGAATCTAAAATCGTAAATAGAGATAATATGTATTTGGATACCCAGTTAGAGGAATTTCCTCTGTCCATAAAAGCAAAAATTCTACAAAATTGTATGGGCTACTTTGGTCCCTCTAAAGAACAATTGATAATCGGAATAGATCCTGGAAAAAGGATTGGCATTTCTATACTGTACTGCTATTTCGAACTAGATAGAATAATTTTGTCTTCGATTAATTCCACAGTTGAAAAAATCCGTTTTATTTTGTCATCAATCGAGTCTCCAACTAAAATAGTTCGAATTGGTGACGGCAGCTTGGCTCTATCTAATCAAATAGCTGCTATTCTAAAATCGTATTTCAAAGACGAGGTAATTATTGAAATTGTAGACGAATATGGAACCTCTATTAGACAAGGTACGGAAAAAAACCGAGGTGGGATCCGTGATATTAGCTCTGCAAGAAAAATTGCTTTTAGAAAAGGGAAAATATGGAATAGTTGCAAGTAGCAGCCCAGCATTAAGTTATTAATACCGTTTAGCTAATTTTATTTTAGGCGAGGTTGGCCCAGCCTGGTTAAGGTACGAGCTTCCCAAGCTCGGGATCGCGGGTTCAAATCCCGCACTTCGCACTTTATTATGCGGGATTTTCACCAACGGGTTAACCTATTGGTTAACCTTTTTGAAATACGCTCGTCAGTGGGTTAACTATGGGCATTTTAGGTTAACCCGCGCTCGTAATAAGTTAACCAATATGATCTTTGCAAAGGATCTACAAAACCCTTATAGAATTGTTAGGTCGAGATATTATGGTGGATAACTCCTTACTAACAAAAACAGAGAATAAATCAAGCGGTAAAGTAATGGGAGTAAAGCTAAATGATAATGATTTAGCACATTTGAATTTAAGATTAACACAGGAAGGTTTTGAGACGTTCAGCGAGTTCATACATGCATTTATTGACAGAAAATATCCCCACCATGAGAAAGATGTACAGGTAGAAATGCTTCTAAAGAGAATGAGGGAGAAGGGAATCACCGACCCACTAACTGGAGAGATTAACCCTACCTTTTGGAGAAATATTGATTCTGAGGATATGCTGAAAGATTTACTAAAAAAGTTTACCTACAAGAAACACGCTAGAGATTTAGTTGGGTACTATCAGAGATATGTGGAGATATTCTTTACTCGCCCCCAATTGATACAAGATGAGTCAGGTCACAAGCGCGCATGGATATGCGATGCGATGCGAAAGTTCGGGACATACTACGATAGGAAATTCCATAACCCCGAACTTTCAATGCTGATAGATGAAATAATTCACAGATATGAACTGAATAAGAAGATGAGGATTCATGATAGAGTTTGGCTTGCAGATGAAGGATATATTGAGCAAACAGTCTCACAGGTTCTAAAGGTAGAAGGTGAAATAGGGAATGTCATTAAATTTGCGTTCTTCTCTGGTTTACGAGCTACAGAAGTTATCTATACTTTTGAAACTGATATTTGCCCTGACTTGACTGGATGCGACTGTGAGAAATTACATATCATGCATAAGCCAAATGGATATTCTATAATAGTCCTTAACAGAATAGTGGGACAAAAACACTCTTACTTTACCATCGTGCCTACGGCACTCTGGAATTTATTTAGAAACTTACCAATTAAAGTCACAAAACAGGAAATGAACATTGCTCATGAAATGGTAAAGTCTGTTACTGAAGGCAAGGCTGTATTGATTGATTTAAGGAAGTTTCACTACAACATCTTATGTCGTTCAGAGATGAGAGAACAGGGAGCTGAGGTTCTCGCTGGTCGGGCCAAATCGATATCAGCAAAACATTACCTTATTTATGAATTAGATACCATGACTGAACAGTATGGTAAGGTTATGAGTAAATTTGTTGATACAAAACCATTCCTGAACTGAGTCAGGGCTAACGTATTGGTAAGTAATCTAAGAATTAGTTGTATTATAATTGATTGCAATTAGGGTAGTTGAATCTTGTGAAAAGTTACTATGACTAGACAAACAAACTTCTTTTAACCTGCATAAAGATATTTGGAATATAATTGACAAGCAAAAGACGAAGAGATAATAGATTTACTTCAAGGAATGATAAGCAGTTCTGTGTTTGTGAATCACTACTATAGGCCCGACACACATGAAATAATTACAAAGAGGATAAGACCAGTGTTGGAGGAATTGAGGGAGGAGATACTTGAATAATTACAATCTTGAATTATGATATTGACCTAATAAAACTAATAAGAATATCAAAAGGACCCTATTTCAAATGATTTTAAAAATTTAAACAAACATTACAAGGGAAGAAATAACCTATATTCATTTATCAATTTATTATTCTTATTGACTTAAAACACATTATACTCAACCCTATCACATCCATTATTGTAACTTGAGAGTTTGAATAAGATTCCAACGAATACCTTAGTGGTTGGAATCCCGATATATTCAAGTTAGAACTTTAAAAGATCAGTACGGTACAATCCTTTGTTTGTCCACTAAACATCGTATCCTGACATTGAAACATTGATGTATGTTCAGCAGTTCCTCTTGGTGGAATGGGTGTAACATAATAATCTCCTTCCTCTATTGTAACATTAGTTCCAATTTCTGAACCTTGAAATTCTGAGGGTATAGGATTATTTCCATTTACAACAATGTGAATGTCAGATGCATTAACTTCATCGGCAATCGAAGAATGAACTTGAACCTTGACAATTAAAGTACCGGTTTGGATACCTCCCCCTGATGGCCCTTGTGGTCCTTGGATACCTTGTGGTCCAGTATCACCTTTATCTCCTTTCTCACCCTGTGGACCAGCAGGTCCTTGAGGGCCCTGTGAACTAATTGATGAAAAATCATCCATTTCAAAGTTTAATCCCTTTTGACCTCCCAAATTCAATTCCAATGACCAAACATTCTGATCAATAGGTGTGAGTAATATCATAGAAAATATGGATATTGCTATTAACAAGAATGTAATCTGTTTATTCATAGAGAGTAATTCTGTGTCAAGATTTAGGAGTCGCTCTTATTGACAATGTTTCAGCCAAGATTAAAGTAAGATAACACGAATTAC
>JAKDMR010000191.1 GCA_030452275.1 Candidatus Nitrosocosmicus sp.
TCATTGCTAACCCTTAGGACTGGTGTATTACTTGTCGCATTTCTTTCCCACCATGACACAAAGACATTATCTCCAGATGCGGCAATCTCTGCATCTTGAGAATCAACATCGGTGGAGTTACTCAAGTTAATTTTATCACCAAATGTGTTTCCTCCATCTGTAGATGCTTTAAAGAGGACTTCCCAATTACCCGTATTATTACCCCACCATGTTATATACAGATTTTCCCCAGAAGTAGCCATTGGTGCTCTGTTCCCCAGAACTAGTCCAGATTCGCATAAACTTTCATTGAGAGTTGTTTGATCATCACCTCCCCTTAAAAGCTCTGGGTCTGGTCCTGCAGTAAATGGGTCGTTTACTATTTCTTCCTTTACGACACAAAATATAGCATTTGCTGACTGTTGTAGTAATAGTGTAGTAATAGTGTTGTACTAATGGTTGCCGCAAGAATTATTACAGTAATAACTCCAGAGACAAGTTGTTTCCCAGTTTTCATTCTAAAAATGTTCTGGAATATTATAGTATAAAAGAATTATTATTAGGCAGTTTTAAACTCCTAAAGTAACCACCATGTTATAAACTCATAGGTTATCAGATCTTCTTTTCCTGAGTTTTATTTTACCAACATGTATTAAGTGTGTATCACTACTTCGACCCTTCTGACGAGTGCTTTTTGAAAGAGGATGAAACTTTTCAAAGAATAGTAAAACAACTATTGAATCCATTCATTTCTATTCTGAAATCAGAGTAGGATAAACAATTAATATTAAAATTGATATCAGAATGTTACCACATACATCATAATTCAATAAAGTCAAAATCGGGTAGTGATACCGAGCTGATATTTTCAACTATAATGTCAATACTAATAGGACAGAGTAATGAAATTGAAATACTAAATTTACTATCAAAGAATGGACCATTAACTTCCAAAATGATGATAAAGGACAGGAAAAGCCCCAAGGCCTTACGGCCTTGGGGCTTTTAACTTCTAGATTTGCTAGACCCGCAAGTAGAAACATAATCAATGAATAATAAATATTCGGAAAACAATCAACTATAAGTCCATTTTAACTTACATGGATAAGAACTAATCGCATTAATATCAAAATAATGTAAAAACGATAATTGCAATTGTTTGCAAATGAATACACCATGTTTATATGTTTATTGGTCAGAGGGAGAAACTGGACAAAAATAGACTTGGGTAACGCACATCAAACTAATTGTATAAAAAGTTTAGAGGCCGTTAGCAATAGATTTAGTTTTTCTAATAAAGTATTGTCTTTACTTGTATTAGTAGCTATATTTAGCTTCTCGATATCCATGCTATGGTCAATCGACATTGCATTAGCTAGTTCAGATGATAATGGCGATAATGGTGATGAATCAAATAATACAACTGGTAAGAAGGTTGCACTTGTACTACCAGTTTTTACTTGGGCTGCATATCAAAATGGTTCATTCTATAATTTTTATGCATTGTATAGTTATATACAGTTTGCCAATAGGGAAGTTAATATTACAATCACCAATAACACATATCTACTAAAGGATAGACCCATTCCTGACGGTCCATTTGTTTATTACACTGATCTAGAAATTGAACCATATATCCCATATATTAATTTCATAAATCTTGCAAAAGACCTTTACAGAAACCATGGTATTAATCCTACTAACATTACCGATGCGGATGTCGATCAGGGCAAAATTTTTAATGCTGATGGTACGAATGCATATGATGTTTTGTTTTTATTTCATAATGAGTATGTGACCCAAAGGGAATATGACAATTTCAAAAAGTTTGTTACGAATGGCGGAACGATGGTGTTTGGTGATGGAAATGTATTATATGCAGAAGTGGCATATAACGAAAACGATAACACTATAACGCTAGTCAGTGGACATAATTGGAATTTTGATAATAAAACTACGGCTTGGAAAGGTCCTGCCGAAAGATGGCTAGATGAAACTAGAGAGTGGGTGGGAAGTAATTTCTTAGATATTCCAGCAAACTATCCGTTGCGCTTTAACAATAATCCATTTAACTATACTCATATGGAGGAAAATTATGTTGCCAATCCTAATGCCGAGATAATAATCGATTACGGACTTGACGGTGTCCCTAGGTACTCTGGTCAGTATTTGGGCGCCATTGTGGCAACTTATGAAATGGATTACGGCAAAGGAAAAATCATTCATATGGGATTATGGGGTCATATGTTGGCACAAAATAAAGAATTTATAGACTATCTTGATAATGTAATTATACCACTATCACTTAACAGCACCTCCTATGAATCAGCAATAAGGTATTTTGAATAACTATTCTAAGAAATTATTAATTCTATTTTTTAAAGATAATAATTATTTAACTACCTTAACCACTGACCAATCCCAACAGTCCTCAGAAAATAACAATATACTTAATCAAGTAATCCATCTTCAGAAACCAATCTATCTGTAGTTACTATGAAAGAAAATCAAGTTTTAAATCAAGATGAATTTGCAATCAATGCCAAATTGGGAGAAAATAAAGGATTTGGAAATATGAGTAATTCTTATTCTGTAGAGAATTTTGAATTCAAAACTGGTTCTAATAGTACAATTTGTCCTGATAATAACTGTGAATTTGGTCTTGAGGATGGAAGTCTGTGGTCATTTAGTACAGGAGAATATTCCTTTGGTGAAAATAACTCTGGTACCCGAAACTACAATAGGAATAAAACACCATCTTTGATCGATGGGCTAAGTGTTAATATAAATAGTATAATAACTCCTAGAGGACTTATTCAGATTGATGGATCTTCTCAAGTTGAAGAAGTAACACGAAAGAAACCAATATCATTTGCTCAATTCGCAAGATATTACTCATGCTTTTAGATGATAGTGACGACTACATTATCTTGAGAAAACATTATGTCTCAAGGTTTCTTTATTTCCATTTACTATATTAATAGTAATATTTGAATTACTAATATCAATTGACAGTGAGAATAGAATATAACCTTTTGATAGTCATCAGATTAGCATATCATGACTAATTACAAAATAAGAATAAATGAGGAAATCGCAGAAATAGTAAACAGAGATAAAAGTAGATACCGTTTACAGTTTTTCAGTGAATCAAATTTATACTTTGGTAATATGTGGTACCTTATCAGACTACTTAGCTATGAATATCAATCTCAAATAATCACTTTTTCAGTGCTTCATAGATTCCAAACATATTGTTTTCAGTTTTCAGATATACTACAATAAACCCCATATCTTGAATTTCTGTTTTTGGTATTATTACCTTGCCTCCAGCTTTCTCAATTTTAGAGGCATATTCATCTACTGATGGACGGTTGGAAAAGAGGAAAGATTTTGAACGCGCTTTTTATGGTAATTGTTGTAGATTTTATTAAGGAACATATGAGAGAAATCAAAGATGCTATTTCGATTATGGATGAAATACGACATATTAACTCTTAACGAATAGAACATATAACAAGGAAATTAAATAGCTGGAAAGCAAGCGCCGCTGAGGCGGCGCAAGTCTACCATTTTCGCATTATTGCAAAAATTTGACTGAATTTAACATATGATCTAATATTTCCTGACTTTTGGGAGTATCAGATGTCTCTGGAGTATTAGTGTAACCGATAAGAGTTCCTTTCCAATCATTATCAACTATGAATTCTTGATATGCCAAACCACTGTCATTATACAAAAACACTGTAGATGCAGTAGGAAGTTGTCCTATCTTAATACTCGATAAGACAGGACATTCAATTACTGTAATGTCTGAAAGTTTCTCAAAGTCATCTATTCGAAGATGACTAGCCATTTCTAAACCAAGTTTAGCAATGTCACTGGCACTTTGATGATAATTATCTACAAAAGCAATTCCGTTAGTTGGATTTTCTGGATTAGCTATTACTATATCTGCCATTGTAGTAGTGTTAAACCTATCTTGTTTTTCTGTTATATTCCAGTTAGCATGCACTTGTAAAGAAATATCATATTTTTCACTAGTGTAATTTTTCTACTCAATTGAATTTGATGATTGGTAGGCTGAACCTATAGAAAAGAAAACTAAGAGTATTACTATGTAAATTAATTTTATACACAGATGATAAGATCTTTGATCTATATACTTTTGTAGAATATTATTCTGTTCGTCCATTTTGATTTGGGTGCATTTTTAATCCTTCGATTACTAACATCTATCACTCGAACATTATGAAGATATCATCTAAGGATAACAGAGACAAATAAAGTTGCTTTGTCTAATTACGCATGAGATCTAATTATTGAGCTATAGTTAAGTTAAAAGATTATAATCAAAAAGGAGAAAACCTTAATTAACAATCCTCTTTTACAACAAATATATATTTAGACACAGAGTAATGAATCCGCTAAGGACTAAACCCATTTTTATATTGTCTACATTAGTGTTTGTTCTTGTATTTTCTACAATACATGGACAAGTGTATGCTCAGATAGAAGAAAATGTAACATCATCATCAGAACCTAGTTTTCAGTTTATTCAATCCGCTCAATCAGGTTCACTTTCCCAAATTAATGACACTACATACTCACTTGAACTAAATGACGTAGCAGACAAGACAATATCGTATTCAGATAGACCATGTAGGATAGTAGAGTCGTTATATACTTCTGAGTTTGTCGGAAACTGGTCCAATAGTAAAGATAGTTTTGCAATAGACCCACCCAATGCTGCATTGGTTGTTTTAGATAATAGTGATGTAGCAAGTAGT
>JAKDMR010000192.1 GCA_030452275.1 Candidatus Nitrosocosmicus sp.
ATGAAGACTATGTTGTGAATTAAACATGACAAGCATCAAGACACTTCACTTATGAATCAATTACCGGAATATTTCTTGTTTTTTGAGCAGAATTTATGACCTTTTGTTCTGAAATGATTCATCTTGATCGATATGAAATATTGGGAAGTATTTGAAAAATTACCTTAAGTTAACAGAGCCTAATTGCAAATCCTCGTCTAAATAATGAACATCAATCAAACAATGCTCTTCATAAAGACAGTTATTCTTATTTTTATTTTACCCAATTAGACTCTATCAATAAATACAAATTGTTGTTTGATGTGCAATGGGGTAGAGCCGAATTAGCAGAGAGACTGTATATTCAAGACATAATGCAAAGAAACTTGATTGATACAATATCTCATGAATTGCGAACTCCTACTCAAGCAATTTTAGGATATTCGGAAATGGCAATGATAGATATTGATAACAATGAGGCAGGTCAAGACTACAAACATTATTTTAATTCCATCATACGAAACGCAAATTAGATTAAACTCTATCGTAATAAATATACTGAATGTTGCTAAAACAGATAATACCACTTTCAATTTGAATAAAGAAGAATGTAACATTCATGATATAGTTTCTGAACCAGTAAACGATTATAGGTACGTATTTAAAACAGATGGCAATCTTAAAAATAAGAATATTCAATTCGAGGTATCTGAAAGTTCTGAGAAATCCGTAAGGGCCAATGTAGGTAGAATTCGAATTTATGAAGTGTTAATAAATCTGTTCAAAAATTCGGTGGAATTCATTCAATCCATTGGCACGGTTACAGTACAAGTTACAGTTGTAGATAGACATTATCTAGATGAAATAAGTCCAGTTATCAATCATGATTGCGAAACTTTAGCAAAGCATGATGACAAACGCTATAATGATAAATTCATTCTGATCCAAATAAAGGATGATGGAAAAGGAATAGACAAATATATTCTTTCAAAACTATTTAACAAATTTGTTTCTACAGTTGATAATCACATAGGTTTAGGACTATATGTTTCAAAATATACTGTAGAGTATCATGGTGGTAGAATTTGGGCCTAAAATAATCCTGATATACAAGGATCGACTTTTTCATTTGTACTTCCTCTCGCATAAGTTCCTATTCAAAGTAGAGGAGAATATAGTCGATTAGTATCATTTTACTGAGTCATCAGTTTAAAGAATTTGATTTTGCGGCCTTTTGTTTCATTTATGGACTATCTCTTTAGAGCAAACGAGATGGTGATGGACTGGTTGAATTTATCATGTATTTTCTAACTTAAATATGTTGTAATTGTTATAACTTTTTATCGCATGAATTATGATATCTTGTATTCGATTAACTATCATGAAATGACCAAGCATTCTGAATTTAGTGTTATGACTTCAAATTACTATCTGGATTGGAGTAATCGACCTAAACCCTTTAAAGTGTATGAAGAGTTACCTTCTTTGCTTCTTCCAATAGATTTCCCTCATCCCACCTTGAATGCTGTTAAATCAGTTGGTAGTTTATCAAGTAACGATGAATCATTTAATAACAAAAACCAAGTCCCTCCTCCATTAACCTCTTCAAAGGATATTTCTAAAATTATTACAATCTCTGATTTATCGTCCCTATTGTTTTATTCTTATGGTATAACTCGTGTGATGCGTTTTAATTCTGCTAATTATTATATGCGTGCTGCTTCTGCAACAGGAGCTCTTTATCCGATAGAAATCTATGTAGTTACTAAGGGTCTAGGTGCTGAATTGGATGCGGGGGTGTATCATTTTAACCCCGGTGAATTTAGTCTGACTGCTATTCATAAGGGTGATTATAGAAACTTTCTAGGATCTATTGCTGGTAATAATACCGCTATTACAACATCTCCTATTTCCTTAATTTTTACGTCTTTTGCATGGAGAAATGCATGGAAGTATCAATCAAGATCTTATAGACATTGGTTTTGGGATGCAGGGGTTATAGTTTCTAACCTGCTGGCAGTCACTGGTTCTATGCAGTTTTATACTAGACTAATCATGGGGTTTCTAGACGACCCGTCTAACAGATTTCTGGGACTGGAAGATCAAAAAGAGGCTTCCATATTGATTGCAGCAATTGATGCAGGCTCTTTGAAAAATAATACTAACCAAGGACAATCAATTCAAGAAAAGCTTCTTCTTGATTCACCTACTCCAAAAGTTTATCCTCTTTCGTTAGAAGAATTTGATTATCCTGAAATTTGGAAAGCTTACAATAGTTCTAAGTTATTGGACAATGATCAGGTGTCCCGGTGGATTGATCACAAGAGGAAAGCAGAAGTTGGCGAACCAGATAAAAAAGATAATCCTGATCCTGTTACTTTGAGACAGTATGCTTTGCCCAAGGCTTCTGTGAATGACAATGGTCCTGATATTGGAAACACCATTTTGAAAAGAGGCTCAACAAGACAATTTTCAAGATTACCTATCTCATTTTTGACTTTATCTGATATTCTTTTGAATTCAACAAGAGGAATTCCGATGGATTACAAAAATGATTCAGATAGTTTTATTGATTTATATCTTGTAGCTAATTCCGTTGATGGGCTTGAAAAGGGTGGGTATTTTTTTAATCTGACGAATAACTCTATAGATTTAATAAAACATCGACCGGGTCGTAATATCTCAGGTCATCTTTGCTTGGATCAATCTCTTTTTGCAGATGCAAGTGCTGTGATTTTCATAATGACTGATCTAAAACATGTACTTGATATTTTGGGCAATAGAGGTTACAGAGCCGTACAGATGGAGGCAGGGATTACTGCAGGAAAAATTTATCTTTTATCTTATGCCAAAGGTTTGGGAGCGTCAGGTTCTACCTTTTATGATAATGAAGTGATTGAATTTTTCTCTCCTCATGCTAGACAAAAGGAAACATTGATTGCTATCGGAGTCGGAATTCCATCATACCAATCGAAACCGGGCAGAGTACTACCGATAAGACTAACACGCGAACAAATGATAGGTGCGTCTAGTACGGCCAATTGATTTAGCTTATCCTTCAAGTCATCCTACTACATATTTTTTGTTACGGTTCTGTGATGAGAATGTTGATTTGAACTCCAAATTCATGACTAGTGTCCTCAAACATGAAAACGCACTACATTTCCCTTAATTTTAAAACGACGTAAAAGAGACACTAGACTAGAAATTTCGTATTGTGGTGATATGGCCCTGTTAACTTAAGCATTTGAAAAAGAGTAAATTCGAATTGTCACCGGACTAACCGAGACAATATCGACAAGATTCCTTGCATTTTGAGCAGAATTTATGACCTTTTGTTCTGAAATGATTCATCTTGATCGATATGAAATATTGGGAAGCATTTGAAAAATTACCTCAAGTTAACAGGGTCGGTGATATCTATTTAAAGCTTAATAAATATGAATAGTTATGAGCGAACTTTCTAATAATAATGAAAACAAGAATATAAATAATAATTCTGACCGATCAAAGGACTCATCTAAAGAGCACATTTCAGAATGGTCTGAATTAATTTCAAGAATCATAGACAAATTGACCGGCAAGGATTTGCAAGTTACTTACTCTTTTGATAATTTGGAAATCGAGATCCCAAAGGCTTACGGTCCTGATGGTCGACAACTAGGAGGAGCAAAGTGGAAAGTAGATGGTAAAATAACTATCTCAACAGAACTAATCAACGACACCAAAAATAGCGCCTAACACTAATCACACAATCTAACATGTATTAGTGTTACCTATAATCGGGAGCTAGATATATTTTTTTCATATTATGTCAGGAAAATTTTGTGTTCCAATAATTGATCCAGATTAATTGTGCATATAATTGCCGATTGTAGTTGCCTGCCACCAGAAATGTTTTTGATTATCCGATTATGGAAATTTCAGTCTCAGCAACAAATTTAAGCAATAAGGAAAAATATTTGCTATAATAATGGCTTTGCCTTCCAATGAAATACCTGTCAATAAATCAAAATTGTACCCATATCCTAGTAATTTAAACCACATTGCTGTAAGTATGACTAATATTGAAGAAGTAATAGAATGGTACACTAAGGTTTTGGGTTTTAATGCTGTGAAACCACCTTTCGAAGCCGTTGCAGACGACACTCACATAGGCAAGATGTTTTTGGCAAGGATTTTAAGAAATTAAAGATTGCTCATTTAAGCTTTGGTAATCAAATTGGGTTCGAAGTTTTCGAATTCGTTGAACCTAAAGAGGAGAAAAGGGAGGACAATTTCGAGTATTGGAAGACTGGATTCTTTCATATTTGCGTAACTGATCCAAATATTGAGGAAACCACAGAAAGGATTGTTAACAGTGGTGGTAAACAGAGGACTCAAATATGGGAATTAACGAATGGAAAGCCTTTCAAGGTAGTATCGTGTGAAGATCCATTTGGAAACATTATCGATATTTATACTCATGGCTACGAGTATCTTTGGAGATCTGAAAATTATCAAAAATAGGATTCAAAAATACTTTACTATGAACATATCAAAAGAATAAATGCATGTTTAAGTTTGTTTTAACATTTTAAGTCTATCGCTAATCATTTCTTTAAGATCAAAGTTATTGCATGAATTGTTGTTATCCTCTCCTGCCTCGCAGTTTGAGTTTTGTTTAGATACTTGAACCTGATTTCCTCCGTCATTACCACCATTATGTTTGGTTATGCTTATGTTATTGCATGAATTGTTGTTATCCTCTCCTGCCTCGCAGTTTGAGTTTTGTTTA
>JAKDMR010000193.1 GCA_030452275.1 Candidatus Nitrosocosmicus sp.
ATTCTAATAACCTGATTTGAAAAAAAATGGATCATTATGAAATAATGGGAATAGCTAGTAACGCTTCATCAAGGGAAATAACCTCTGCTTATAGAAGGCTAGCTTTGCAATACCATCCAGATCGAAACAAAACTCCTCTTGCAAATGATATGATGTTAAGGATTAACACCTCTTACAGTATACTTTCCGACCCAAACAAGAGAAGAGATTATGATGCGACTAGAAATAAAGCCGAAATTCAGTATACAAAGTATGATTCTAAACCCAAAACGGTTGTTTTCAATGAATCAAATACTAATAAAGGTCAAAAAGGGCCAAATAACCCGATGGGAAGGAAATATATCAAATATGGACTCATTGCATTGTTAACCCTGAAATTTATAATTTTAGAACTTAGAAAATGGATGCAACGAATATTCTAAAGTCAATAACAGATATCAATGGGTTAAGTTATCCCCAGAGTGGAATAGTCGAGAAGTGGTATGATTAGGCATGTACATGTAATTAAATCTCAGATTGACAAACCACTTTATTCAGTCAACTATATTGTATGCAATCTGTTTATTGGAACCATAACTAGCTGTCAAATCAATTTACTGACTCGATATCAGATAATCATTCATCTGTGACGATACCCAATTAACTAATCACGAAAACAATCTCTTATTAATCGAATTAAAATATCACTTTTTGGGTGTTAGAATCCTATATGATGTTAGTTAATAAGGCTGAATATTATCTCGAGTCCAAAAAATATAGAGTGCGAGCTCAATTATTCAGATTACTCATCCACAAATGAAAGTGCTGTTTTATAATCAATGAAAAGGAGGCTTATAGTTTAGTTATGGTAGGTAAGATATTGGTTGCAATGTCCTCCAAGTACATCTGTATATGGGGTTCTATATTCCAGATTTTCTCACTCTCAAATAAATGCCCGTAGCGTTGAGAACTCCCCATCAGCTCCCTTTTCCCTAATTTATCTAAGTAGCTACTTTTGACACTGGTTTCGCTGAATCCATTCTTCCTAGCGAGAGAATCTAATAGATTATGGATCCCTGAGCCATGTTGAGCTGCCTCCTTAATTCTATATGCAATCTCCTTAGGAATACCCAATTTTTCAGCTAGTCTACGATGAACTCTTTTTCCTAAATTGTCATATAGATCGATACCCCTATTTTGAATATTTAGTCTTGGGTCGATTCTCAATACAGTATCAATAAGATTTGGATCAAGGAATGGTTCTCGCAATTCTACGCTCTGTGACATGGTAATCTTATCTTCCCTCTCAAGTGTTTCCTTGTATAACAACTTTACATCCTTAATCATGTACTCCAGTATCTTGTCGTACCCATATTTTTGTACAATTTTAGAATACCATGAATAACCTCCAAAAATCTCATCGGCGCCCTGACCTGTAAGCATGACCCTAATTCCTTGCTCCCGTGCTAATTTTACAGCTGCATAAATTGGGATTGCAACCTCAACTTGACCCATATTATCATCCTCAATTACATTTATGATTTCTGGGATCATTTTTTCAACTTCATTCTCGGACAATTGATTAATCTCTAAACGAAGATCCAGTTTTTCTGCTATTTCTATGGAATTAGTAATATCATTTGAATTCTTAATTCCAGAAGTATAGCAAATGACCTCAGGAACCATTTGTTTAGCCAAGTATGCAACTATAACACTATCGATCCCACCAGAAAACACAATGCCTATTCGATTGAAATCCCTTACCCGTTTTTCGACAGACTGGATTAAAGCATCATTGTAGGCATTCAAAGCAGAATCAATATCTTTGTAAGTTATTGGATACTTCGTCCGAATTGACTTACTGGTATTGACCGTTATAGGATGCAAGGATGTATCGTAAGCATGCTCGTTTTCTGTTCTAGAAATAACCAAGGCATATCCGGGTAAAAGCCTTTCAATCTTGTTAAACATCTTGATATTCCATAATGCTTTCTTTTCTGATCCAAATGCTATAAATCGGTCATTTTCACCATAATAGATTTGCCTTACCCCGATTCCATCTCTCACTAGTATGATATTGCCTGTTGATTGTTCTCGTATTGCTAAAACATAGATCCCATCAAGTTGAAAAACAGTCCTTTTTACCGCCTCTAACAAATTACCCTTTGTTTTTTCATAATGATCTTCTATCAAATGTATGACAACTTCACTGTCAGTTGAGGTGGCAAATTCATGACGACCTTCCAGACTTTTCCTCAATTCTCTATAATTATAAATCTCACCATTGTGCTCCAATACCAATTTTTTGTCACAGCTAATAAAAGGCTGTGAACCACATGACCCACCAACTATTGCTAATCGAGAGTGTCCGAGTACGTTGTATGCATTGGCCTGAGAAAAAAATAATTTATCAAATGTATTTGAGTAGACTATTTCGTCCTCGGTAGCCAATCCAACTCCGTCTGGTCCTCTATTTTTCATACAAGTTAACATTTTTTCAATTAACGGTGCTACGTTCTCTCCTTTCTTACTTAATATTCCTACAATTCCACACATTTTAAAAAAGTCCTAAACAATTACTATTGTATAACAAGATATAATAATAACCTCATTACTCAAATTTAAGTATTACAGTTTATATATCACATATAGTTTAGCACTTCGATAAGATCAGGATTCTTAATTATGTTTTTACTTTGTTTAATGATGTCTTGGTCTTTTGGCATAAAAGCAATACCCAATCCTGCCTGCTTTATCATACATATATCTCCCCTCGTGTCCCCAATGGCAATCGTATCCTTAATTTCAACACCATACTTCTTAGCGTAATGAGTCAAGTGAAATCTTTTGCAAATGGATATATTACATGGGCAGCCAATTTTCTCCCACCCAAGAGGCATGACGATCTCACCCGTGACCATTTCATCTCTAATAATTAATTCATTGGCCGAACAAAAATCTAATTCAAGTTTTTTTGCAACAACTTGAGCTGCAATGCTATAACTATCGGTTATGATTCCAGTCTTGTACCCATTTTTCTTAAACCATGTAACAATTTTGTCCGCATTATGCATTATTGGAATAGAATCAATTGATTCGACTATATCCTTCTTTTTGATACCCTTAAGAAAAGAGGCTATTAATCGGGTTTTCTGATAACCCAAAAGGGAGGGCTCAGATTGAATCGGACCCACTTTGTCGGTTAATTTAAATTTTCTAGAAAGTACTTCTATTAGCCTTCCTTGGATCAAAGTGCCATCCATGTCGAAGGCTACAAGTTTTGGTTTCACAGTCATAGTCGATAATAAATAATATAATGGGAGGGTATTATTATGTGCTGACCCATAAGTTTTGTGGAATAGGTATTATTATAAGCTTAATTATAATTAGGTATGAAACTTGATTTCCCCCCTAGATTTTCTGAGAGGATAGGGGCTATTAGTCTCCATGCAGTTCAGAAAATTTATGAATTGGATTCAGGAAAGTCTCCCGAGTTTCACGGCGGACATAGGACTATTCGAGCCTTTGATCATGATGAACTATCCAGTATCTTTAGAGATCTCGCAATTGTTATACCAATAAAAAACGAAAGGTTAAGATTAATAGAAGGAGTTTTGAGCGGAATTCCAAATGAGTGTATGGTTGTTATTGTTTCAAATAGTCAGATTTCACCTGTAAACAGGTTCTCAATGGAGGTTGAAATGATCAAGCAATATTCTCAATTTGCAGATAAGAAAATAATAATTATTCATCAAGGTGATCCTGATCTTGCAAAGATATTTGAAGAAGTAAAGTACACTTCGATTTTGGATTCCAAAAAACAGATTCGCGATGGAAAAGCTGAAGGTATGATAATAGGCATTCTGATGGCTAAAATGCATAATAAAAAATATGTCGGCTTTATCGATAGTGACAATTATTTTCCAGGAGCAGTAAACGAATATTGTAAGATATATGCAGTCGGATTTGGCATGGCATCTACCCCTTACAGTAATATCAGGATTTCGTGGCTATACAAACCGAAAATAAGGAACAACATCCTGAAATTCCCTAAATGGGGACGAACATCAGAGGTGACTAATAAGTATTTGAACGCATTGTTATCATATATTACCGGATTTGAAACAGATATTATAAAGACTGGGAATTCTGGGGAGCATGCTCTATCGATGTCACTGGCAGAAAATTTGAATTACTCGAGTGGGTACTCTATTGAACCATATGAATTTATTAATATTTTAGAAAAATTTGGTGGATTACTGCCCACAGATTCACCCGATATCGTTGAAAAAGGCATGGAGATATTTCAGATCGAGACTAGGAATCCGCATTTTCACGAGGAGAAAGGTAAGGATCATTTGACAGAAATGCTTCAGGCATCACTACTAGCAATCAGCAATAGCAAGGTTTGTAACACTGAACTCGCAAAGGAAATAAAAGAACATTTACTTAGGTTAGAAACTTTATATAAAAAAGATAAAAGCGGAAGGATAGAATCAAAAAAGTATTTCATTATGGATCCAATAAAAACAATTCCTATTGATAAATTCGGAGAATTAGTAAAAAAGAATGTAAAAACATTCCACAAGATTTAGAATCGAAATCTTGAATGCCCCATAGTAGTCATGTTTTACTAGCAAAAGCCAAAAATCGACTGGAAAATTTTCTAGTACAATAGATCTCTTGCGTAATGTCCAAACAGCCTTTATGAAAAGATGGGAGTATATCGCAATTTCTAAATTATTTTAAAGATAATACAGGAAGAAAAATCAAACGA
>JAKDMR010000194.1 GCA_030452275.1 Candidatus Nitrosocosmicus sp.
AACAGCTTTATTTTTGTATATCGTATGTAAAGATGTCCTTTCCTTTTGTTATCCTACTCCAAATTATCCAGAAAACCATTGCTTTTCAAATCCTTTACAGGTCTTTCAATCAAGCAGTTTGACGATGTTTATGAAGAAATAGAATCAAAATATCCAAAACATGAGATAAAACGCTTATCTTCCCCAAAAAGAGAACGAGATATGGGTGCTGGTAGACGTTTCAGGCTTGCTGTTAAAGATAGGGTAATTATGGTTTTGATGTATTACAGGCTCTACATAACCTACACCTTGATGGAATTTCTATTTGGTTTAGATCAGAGTAACGTATACAGGGATATGGAAAAGATTGAAGGACTGATTAGAAAGTGTTTGCCAATTCCACAGAAATTACACAATGTAACCAAAAGACTAAAGACCACCGAAGAGGTAGAGAACAGTACTTTCCAGGCTTTATGGCTTTTGTTGATTGTACTGCAGAACAAGAAATACCAAGACCCAAGAACAGGTTAAGAAGAAGGCTGTACTATTCTGGAAAGAAAAAGAAACACACAGTAAAGAATCTGTACACAGCAAACCAAAAGGGACTGCCAATATACAAATCCAAGCACAGGCAAATAGGAAAGATAAACGATTATAACATCTACAAAAAGAGTCATCCTGACATCCCAAAGGATGTAGAGAGGATGTTTGACCTTGGATTCTTAGGAGTAGAAAACAAAAAGACTATCCGCAACAAAAATCATCCTTACCTTTTAAAAAGATAAAGAGCTGCGAACTTACTGTACAGCAAAAAGAGCACAACAGAAATCATTCCAAGAGAAGGATGGTATGGAACATGCTATCTGCAGGGTAAAAAAGTACAGGATAATGAATGATATCTTTAGAAACAGGCTCAGAAAGCATGATAGAATATCGGATTTAATATCAGGACATAAACTACAGGATAGTGAATCCTGTTTAGAACCAGAGGATAATCACGGATAGTCGATAGGGTTAATCCCTTCTAATTACGCAAGAGATCTAATATATCAATTTCTTTAGTTTTGATTAATGTATCAGTAAAAGAAATCCATAAAGAACTAGTGTTCCTATTGCTAAAGTTATGAGCATGAACGGAAAACCTATTCTTATCCATCTCATAAAAGAGATATGATGTCCAAACTTTTGACTTAGTCCCGCAGCTACTACTCCAGCACTGGACCCAATTAACGTTCCATTGCCTCCGAAGTCTGCTCCTAATGCCAAGGCCCACCATAAGGGACTAAATTCAAAACCACTTTCAGGACCAAATGAAGCTGCGATGTTGGGATCACCATTTAGAGTATGAACAAGTGGAATCATAGTAGTTGTAAAAGGAATGTTATCTACAAATGCACTTGCAATACCTGCCAACCAAATAACCATTCCAAAGGTAAGCCACGGATCTCCACCTGTTATATCAAGAGCTAGATTTGCAAGAATTGTTATAAGCCCCGCATGTTCAGCTACTCCTACTATAACAAATAAACCTACAAAGAATAATAGGGTGGCCCAATCGACTTCATGGAGAATTTTTTCTAACGAGACTCTACTTATAATTAACAATACTGCAGCACCTCCAATTGCAATGATGGATACTTCTAAATGGGTAATTGTTTGCAAAGAAAATAGGATGATTACTCCCACTAACACAATCATGGATTTTATGAGTAATCCTTTCTGATGAATCAATATGGCATTTTCATCTCTATGCATTAGTTCTTGAATATCATCTTGTTGTTCTAATTTCTGTGCGCTTTTTAAATCTTTATTAAAGAAGATCCTGATTAGGAGTAATGAAAAAACAAAAACAATGGCTATTGTTGGTCCCATATATATCAAAAAGGAGTTAAAGTCAATTCCTGCTGCTGAGCCTATCAAGATATTCGGAGGATCTCCAATCAATGTGGCAGCCCCTCCGATATTAGAGACCAGAACCTGTGCCATTATATATGGGATAGGATTTATTCCTAACGTTCTTGTAATAGAGATTGTAACTGGAACCATAAGCAAAATAGTAGTAACATTATCAACAAACATTGAGGCAACAGAAGTAAAGGTACATAGTAACAGCATCAGAGTCCAAACATTGCCCTTACTAATTTTACCCAATTTTATTCCGACCTGATGAAAAACACCTGTTTCTCCCAGAATTGCTACCATGATCATCATTCCAAGTAACAAGCCTATGGTATTGAAATCAACAGCTTCAATGACAAAATCAAGACTATCTTCAGCCGCAATAGAGCCCAAAATAATGGCCAATATGATTGATAGAACTGCTCCAAACATGGCAATAATCGTTCGATGGATAATATCTAATCCGAGCAAAACATAGATTGCAACCATGATTACGGTAATGCCAGCTAGAATCGGAGTGACACTCTTTTCATATACTAGAGGTGGAATTGTAAAAAGTATGACAATGTAAATCGCAATTAGTAGTATACCAATTAAATATTTCTTATGCATGGCCTCAATCTATTTGGAAAGAACATACGCCATTTTTAAATATAGAGGTGTGATTGTTTAGGTCCAGTTCTTCGCTAATAACCATCTTTCAAGTATGATTTTGAGACAAACGGAGCATCCTGTTCAAACCATAACTATGACTCTTACTGAATCAGATCAATAAAAGTTGTCCAAACTGATATATTTATCAATATTAAAAGAGAATTAGTGAGAATAAGGATTGATGATGAAAATAAAGTCAATAGTTATGATAAAATAAAACATCTTGTCGAAGTAGATGCTGACATTCTAGCAGTTTTTACTGAGATATATTCACAGATAAAAGAAGTGTACATTGCCGAGAATTCCAATATAGATAGAAAATATATTGATTTGGTAGTTAATGATTTACATTTAAACAATGGAACAGATTATGAAAAATTGAATACAGAGGAAATACAAAATAAGGAAAGTCTTTTAGGTAAACTAAAATGGATTGTATTAGAATATGATCATTTGAGGATATTAAAAATACATGAACTTGATAAGACCATATTTGTTCTGATAAAGAGTAATACTCAATTGGAGCATACTGTTGATAACATATTGGGCTATTATTATGACATGGATGAAATACCAAAGAGTTTGTTCTAAAGCTAACTATGACATGGATGAAATACCAAAGAGTTTGTTCTAAAGCTAACTATGACATTGGAGTTGAAGGTTAATAGTATCACGAGCTTACGATATCAATTATTTAGGTGTATTATCATAGTAAAATTAATCACCAAGCATTATGGCCACTGAATCTGATTTTATTCATATAATAATATCCATATCTATTCTTCTTTTTAGTGCTAAAATATTTGCAGAGATATTTCAGCGAATAAAGCAACCCGTTGTATTGGGTGAACTATTGGCCGGTATCATTGTTGGCCCTTATGCTCTAGGCGGACTACCATTATTTGATGGTCAACCCTTAGTTGTATTAGATGAGACTATCAAGCATATAGGAGAATTGGCAGCTATTGTAATATTATTTATTGCAGGTTTGGAAATTACACCAAGAGAATTTCTAAAAGGGGGCGCTGCATCATTTACCATTGGTGCGTTGGGAGTTATTGTGCCATTTTTTGTTGGGTTTGTGATTCTTTCTATATATGGACTGAATTCATTTGAAGTACTGTTAATTGCCACAGCATTGACGGCTACCAGTATCGCTATCTCTATTCAGGTGCTTACCGAACTTGGAAAAATGCAATCTAAGGAGGCTCGTCTCATACTTGGAGTCGCGATAGTTGATGATATTCTGGCCATAGCAATATTATCTGTAGTTATTACGATGGTACAATCCGGGAATTCCTCACCTCAAATCACGGATATAGCTTTTCTAATCCTAAAAATTCTGGGACTATTTGCTGTGCTCCTGGTTGGCTCTGTTATTATTATTCCAAAAATACTACACAGAGAAAAATTATGGAGGTCAAGAGGTAGCATTGAAGGAATTATAACAGCCATTTTCTTTGGTATTGCAGGTATCGCAGCCTACGTCGGTCTGTCTCCCATCGTTGGTGCTTTTGCTGCGGGAATGGCCGTTGCCAGTACCAAATTAATAAAGCAAGTTGAAGAATATGCTCAAAAATTACAGTTTATTTTTGCACCATTATTTTTTGCAATAATCGGTGCTCAAGTTGATCTGAGAGGTGTTAACTTTGACGTATTAATTATTGCGGGAATAATCATAACAATAGCAATTTCTACGAAACTTGTCGGATGTGGATTACCATCCTTGTTATTTCTCAAGGATAAAACAAAATCAGCAAGAGTTGGAATAGGAATGATATCTCGTGGTGAAGTAGGATTAATTGTTGCTGGTGTGGGAGTTACGTCTGGAGTGCTCTCTACAGATATTTATACATCCATAATAATAATGGTAGCAGTTACAACAATTATTACGCCAATATGGTTGAAAAAATCCTATAAAAAGGAATTGGTTGAAAAATAATAAAAAAAAATTCACCCATCAAAACTTTAAAAGAAATTCATGGTATTTATCTAACAGTCTACAATAATTTCAACGGCTTTATGGTATCATAAACTCCCAAAGCAATACAGGCCATAAGAATTCAAAATAATGTGTGAATAAAACCACAAAGACTCACTCAATTTATTTACCAAACTAAAGTATCCCTTATCTTTGGAGAAAGCCTAGAAATATACTCAATTCTAACCGCTCTTATTTCTGAATGTTTCAGCTCCTAATTATAAAGAACTTTCATGAAC
>JAKDMR010000195.1 GCA_030452275.1 Candidatus Nitrosocosmicus sp.
CTTTATAATTAGCAGCTGAAACATTCAGAAATAAGAGCGACTAAAATATAACTTTTTCAAGAATAAATCTTGATATCAATAGTGAAAGCAGAATAATATGGTCAACCGCTAATTGATTAAATAGAATTAGGTTAGTCCGAAGGGTCAATATTAATTAGTTTTGAGACTTTGGAGAAGGTCGATTCATCCATCTTGAGCTTATTAATAGTCGGGATCACACCCAATAGAGGTAATTTTGTATATTCTTGAATAAAATTGGGGATTTCTGCCTCAACTTGATTTGGATGGTTGGGCATCTTATTTATTACTATTCCTTTTATAGGAATCCCACTAGATTGACAAATTTTTACATTAAGTAAGATATGATTGAATGTTCCTAATTTCGGAGTCGCGATAATTATGACCCCGAACTTGGTCAACTTGATAAAGTTTAGTAATGTATGCTTGTAGTTCAATGGTACCATTGTCCCACCTATTCCCTCAACTAAGAGATAATCATATTTTTTCTGCAGGAATCTGAATTTCTTTATCGCAAATCCAATTGATGGTTGTGGTAGTTTAAGCAAACAGCTAGCCATGTATGGTGAACAAGGTAAAGGGTAAAAATATGGGTTCAAATTCTCTTGCATTTCCTCGCATTTAATCGCCCTAGCCAACACTGCTACGTCTCTTGACCTAAACTTCTTTGAATATGTTGAAATTCCTGTTGCAAATGGTTTCATAACACAAATTTTGCTAATTTTCTTTGAGAATTTCCAAGCTAGCGAGGCAGTTATCAATGTTTTCCCAATTCCAGTATCAGTCCCAGTTACAAAGATACCCTCAGACAAGTTATTCAAATATCAAATCAAGTCGGATTAAATAGTTTACTAAGTATCTCAATACCTCTATTTTCCATATTCCTTCATACCACCTTCTACCTAGTTTAGTATGCCTTATACTTTATTGCTTAAATGGCAAAACCTCGCTACCACCTAAAATTAAACTCCAGCTGCAGAGGTTTTCGAGATTCAATTAGCAGGACTGAATTATGCAGGATTGATAATGTTAAAGTCTATAATCCTCCATTCCTACCTTGCACTAGTTGAACTAGAATCAGGTTTTG
Organism: Candidatus Nitrosocosmicus sp.; assembly: GCA_030452275.1. Taxonomy (GTDB): domain Archaea; phylum Thermoproteota; class Nitrososphaeria; order Nitrososphaerales; family Nitrososphaeraceae; genus Nitrosocosmicus. The sequence continues at coordinate 1,106 of JAKDMR010000195.1, forward strand.
AGAGTAAATCTGTAATATTTGCCTCGTCCTCTCGAATTTTGGTAAAAATGATCACAATTCTAAAGGATTTATTTGATATAAAGTATAAATCTATATTGATATCTGGTCATTTCACTTATTAGGTAATTGACAGGCAATAGAATTGGGGATTTTACTGAAATGGAACAGGAGGTTTTTTATAAAATCATTCTATCCCGTCGGGACGTAAGGAGGAACTTTACCAGAAAGAAAATTAGGGACAAGGTCTTATTGAGGATTTTGACCGCGGCGCATCATGCCCCATCAGTAGGATTTTCGCAACCATGGAATTTTATCTTGATTAGAGACAGAAACAGTCGTCTAAGTATAAAAGAATCGTTCTCCAAAGAGAGACTAAAATCAATTGAATTGCTTGAAAAAGATGAAGAGAAGAAAAGGAGGTATTTAGATCTAAAATTAGAAGGAATTTTAGAATCAAATCTAAATATATGCGTAACCTATGACCATAAACGATTTGGGCCATATGTAATAGGGAGAATGACGATAAAGGAAGCGGGCATCTATAGCGTATGCTGCGCAATTCAAAATTTATGGCTTGCCGCAAGAGCTGAAAATATAGGTGTAGGCTGGGTCAGCATTATCGACAATAAAGACCTAAAAAGAATTCTCAAACTCCCTTCTACCATCAAACCGATAGCTTATCTTTGCCTTGGATATGTAAGAAAGTTTGAAGGTGAACCTGATTTACAATCTCAAAATTGGTTAAATAGACTCGATCTAGAAAAAGTCATAAATTATGAACAATGGGATGGTGGTAATAGTCATCCTAACTGGAATGGTTTCAACCAACAATTGACCAATAAGAATGCTTATTCTTAATACATTCACAAATTTTTGATCAACAACAAAAAAATCAAATAGATTAATAATTGGATTTGATGATCATCTTTTATAAACCAGTGATAATATTAATCTATTTCGAGAATTCTTTCGGGGTTTTTTTGATTTTTGCAAATCAAGTGCTATTCAGCTTATGGTTAATTTAAATATTGCTAAATTACTGCATTATTGAAAAATATTGTATGAAGTTTAATAGATTTTACATGATTAAGTTTAACAAATCAAAAAAAAGTGCCGGAGGCGGGATTTGGGCGTATCCGCTTTACAGCGGGCCCAAATCCAATATATAACTTTTATTATCCCGCGCCAAAATAAATAGTCGAAGATATTCGAGGGGATTAAAAGCGATGAATTTCACTTATGATAAAGAAGTAAATGCACTTTACATTAAACTTTCAGACAAGATGATTATAGACACAATAACGTTAGGCAATGATGTCTTTTTGGATATAGATTCTGATAATAAAGCTGTAGGTATAGAGTTCTTATTGTCAAATGAACTGGACGCAAGGACATTAGGGGTTTTGCAGAATTCTCAGATGGATAATATGTAATCTCAGATAGAACAAAGTTTGGCTGATTTAAAGGCTGGTAGGTATAAAGAATTCACAATTCCAGAATATAGAAAAGAATTACGAAAGAGATTTGGTAAAGAATAAGAAAGTTAACAATAAACACTTAATTATCATAGGCTAAATTAATGAAAAATGGGGATGTAGGCTAGTATGGAAAAACCAATTGCTCCGCAAGCTTTAGTCGTGGGTTCAAATCCCATCATCCCCGTTACAGACAGACGACGAGTATGATTAACTCATCAGAGATCATATCGGATTTATCATATAAAAATGTTGATCAAATTTGTTGCATCGTTCTGAGATCTAGAATAATTGATTATGTCAGCGTTTTCCAAAATCTTAAAGTTTATTATTCGCTCCCTCTCAACATATAATTCGTATAGCGATATACCTTAATAATGCAATCCATATGCGGACTAGTCATCCAAATTTGGGCTTGTTACATTATTCGGGCTGGCCGGCGGCGTTTCGTCGTCTATCTCGTCGTCGTTTACGACCGCCGGCCTTCATTTATAGTTTTTAAAATATCACTATGGAACCAAAACCTCACCTCACTAAGCGTGATTTGGAACCATGCATGGTTCCAAATCACTTAATTTTAAGTCTCAATTAAGTCAAAGAATGGTTCCATACAGAGGCGATCAATACCATGTTTTAGGAAAGTACATGGTACCATCGCAAATCGACATGGTACCATATTTTGACTCATGGTACCATGAGTTTATAAATAAATTGGATTTTTAGTACCATACATGGTACCAAATTGACTATTTTTAAACAAAATAAATCCCAAATCATGGTACTAAATCTCTTAAAATAAGCACAAAGGGAGCAGGATATTCTGACCGAGACATAAAAGTGCCGGAGGCGGGATTTGGGCCCGCGACCTTTCGATTATGAGTCGAACGCTCTGACCAGGCTGAGCTACCCCGGCAAGCCCAGCTCTGATGTGTATAAGCAAATCAAATAAAATATACGTACAATATATTCTAACCCATCGAGATTGTCTGTTTAATAATTAGTCGAGTATAGCTAATATTGGTGGGCTTGAGTGAGATCCATCTACAAGTATTTAAAAAATATGGATGAAGCGAGATTACATAGAGGATTCAAAATATCAGGATTTTATGAATAGTTTAAAATAAGGGGAAGTAGGTCAGTTTATTCCTTATTCGTCAAAATATTCTTTTTCCGGACATTTAAATAACAAACATTAACCATCTGAATTCTTACAAAAGGACAGAATAGTAATAGAACAAGAGATAATCAAGATTGTATCTAATATGCGAATTGAATTAGGCTGATCACATTCCCATGCCTTAATTTTCAGTGTGCCTCAAATCCCTTCTTAGACATGAATGATCTTATTTTTGTCCGGAAAAAGGCAAATGAATTTAGAGTAGATATTATTACAAAGTATAAATATTACTCGCTACTTCTTTTCTGCAGCTTCTACTATTACTATAAAAGCCAAATGTCCCAAAGTTGGAATGTTCAAAACGGGTTTCATTGATAAATATGGTCTTCCACCATTTCTTATAATACCCTATCGAAAAGGGCACCTACCCTTTTAAATAGTGCATATAGATTAAGATACTCCACTAATGTCTTTTCAGCCAGATGACGATCCTGATAAGAGTAGCTCTCCCGCGCATTATTCTAGAGTTGGTTCAGTTATGGATTGGGTTATTGTACTTGGCGCCTCCTCTTCAATTTCCTTTGGTTTTTCCTGGATATCACAGTACGTCCCCCATCTTACCTCTAGTTATTTGACAACCTGGTTCTCCTAGCAGCACTTTGCGCAGTAACAACAGCAACTGCCATGTTCATAATGCCGGTTAATTATCATATCCTGCACTATTGTAAGTTTGATGTGGAGAAATATCTTTTAACAACAAAAAAATACACTCTGATAGGCATCACCTGCGTAATGATGGCCATGTACTTAGGGCGGGGTTTATCATTGAATTCCAAATTGCCGACTGAGATTGCATACGGAGGAGCTTCTTTGCCCTTTGTCACTATTTCTGTTTGGTTCTTGAAACATAATTTAAAAAATACCTTTGATGCAACTTAATGAAGTTAATGTGTTCTGATTACTGACAATAAAAGTTGATAAAATCTATCCTAAATATTAGATCTCTTGCGTAATTAGCAGTGCTTAATCGTGTCCTTTAATTATCGTCCATTA
>JAKDMR010000196.1 GCA_030452275.1 Candidatus Nitrosocosmicus sp.
ATAATTGGTTATGCTTATTACATTTAAAAAGAGACTGGTGTTTTTCTTTATAGCCATGTTATTTTTCTTGAGTATTTTTTATCTTGGATTTTCCTTTAAAATGGATGAATCATTTTCCAAGGAGTTATCAAAAAACTTTATCGAGCAGATAAGTGACATAGATGAATTTGGTATATTCTTAAATAACCTAAAAATAGCATTAGTGATGTTTATTCCAGTCATAGGCCTTGTAATGGGAACTATTTCTGGATTTTCTACCGGTTTAGTGTTTAATTCAATAATGAATCTATCAGGTGTTACGTATTCTAATCCCTTGGTCATTTTCTTGACGCCATTTGGAATCCTAGAGCTAGTCTCATATGGACTAGCAATTTCTCGAGGTTGTATTTTATTTTTTGAATTACTAAAGAAGAAATTTACAAAAAAATCTTTATTTTATTTGCTAATCGAAGTAGCATTAGTTTCTGGAATGCTTCTTGTAGGGGCAATAATAGAATGGATGATGATTGAAAATATTCCAAAAAGATTATAATCATCTGTCATTCGTGCGTGGCTTTTTGATTATTTTATATCATTGTTATAAAATGCCATAGTGTTTAAATAGTTTTAATGAAGATTTACGTACAGTGAATTATTAGATGCCAGTAGCAATACTTCCAGATATTAGTGAACAGCATTGTATTGGGTGTGCTTTGTGTGTAGAAATTTGTACAGCTCTTGGTCCAGATGTATTAAGAGTAAAACCTGTGGAAGGTTGGAAAAGAGGTAAAGCATTTGTCTTTTATCCAGAACGATGTATCTCCGATGGTGCTTGTATTGGAGTTTGTCCAACAAAAGCAATTTTCTGGATGAGACCAATGGACTATACCCCAGGACAACCAATTCCATTAAAGAAAAACGCCATCTTTACGAAAGGCTGGGAAGAGGGCTAACTCTCCACCAATTTTTATTTTTTCTCTAGTTATAGAATTTAGTAATCATTACGAAGCTGATAAGATTTACATTCAATGTATTAATGTTCTAATGTAGTTTTCTCTAATAATTAGTACTTAAATATCGAATAGAATTACTAAAATGCCTAATTGACAAAAAAATTGTATGTTATAGGTGCAGGTCCAGGATCAAAAAAATATCTGACGGATTTTTCAAAAGAAACTATCAAACAATCTCGTTTTATTATAGGATACAAGTATACTCTAAATACGATAGACCACCTGCTTGATAGATCATTTAATCAAGTATTTGAAATAACCATGAAAGATCAAGAGGAGATTTATTTGAATGTATATAATAATTTAATGAAAGAAAATGATATATGTACTGTTCCGTTTACAGGAGATGTAAATTTCTCAGAATCAGAAGTTGTGGACCGGCTTTTACACCTGTTCGGTGATGAAAATGTCTGCATAATCCCTGGAATCAGTTCTATACAAATAGCATCTGCAAAGTCTAGGGTTCCACTGGATAAATCTAACATCATGACTTTTCATGTCACTGGTGATATTGAAGAAAAAAAAATAGAACTGGTTAAATCAATTGCTGATGGGAAAAGCGTAATATTAGTGCCAAGACCGTGGCCTTCTGACCCTTCAAAAAACTTTATGCCCTCTGAAATTTCATTATTTATCAAAGAAAAAGGACTAGACACTTCAAAAATTGACGTTTGGATATTTGAAAATTTGACAAATGACGAAAAGGAAACAACTTTTACGGGAAAAATGAGTTCACTAGAAAATAAAGATTTTAGCGATTTATCAGTAATGGTTATAGATCAGAACAAACGACAAACTTACTTGGAGTTCTAAATTTATTCTATACTTATATTATTTCAGTTTTTAACGTAAATAAAATATATTACAATTAACCTTGTATAATGTTGAATGAGCAAGAACGAATTTAGATGTTGTATTGAATGTGGTTCAAAAATGTCTAAAAATATTAAATTATGCCCCGCCTGTGGAGAGTCTCAGGGCTAGATTTGGATATTTTTTGCTAAACTCATCTTCAATTTTATTGCTCTTATTCTTAGATAATTATGCCAGTTTATTTTTACGTATAGTCATTATTAAAATACCCCTATTTTTTAATAATTAGACGATGGTAAAAAAAATAACCCTCCTTATTCCCGTGATTATTTCAGCCTTTGTAATAGGGATTTTGGGAATCATATTCATTCCATCAGATATTAAGAATGCAAACATCAATTTTTCAAAAGGAACTATAAAAATAGACGAAAAATTTTTGACCGTCGAAATTGCTGATTCGGATTTTGATAGACAACGATGGTTAACATTTAGGAACGAAAAACCAAATTTGGATTCCGGGTTACTATTGATATATGATAAACCTGATTTATATTCAATGTGGTTGTTGAATATAAAATATCCATTAGATTTAATGTGGTTTGATCAAAATGGTGATTTAGTTTATCTTAAAAAAGATGCCCAGCCCTGTGATAATGTACTTGATTCATCCAAATGTACATTTAAGAATACAAAGCCGGCAGAATTTGTGTTGGCTAGTTCGGCGGGATTCATCCAACACAACAACATAACAGAAGATTCAAAATTAGAAATAATTTCGGTTTGAACTCTATTTTTATCTTTTACTACATCTTACTTTTATTAAAATCAGTATCACTAACTCTAAAGTTCGACTACAAAAAAATAAAAAGGCAGAATTGTTTTAAACTGGCAACAAATAGAGTAGAAAGTGGGTTAATCAGAGAATCAAGAACAGCCATAATGTATTATTTTCATAAATGCTTATTTATTTCTTGTAGTTCGTGAGTTATCTCTTCAATGGATGCCTCATCCTCAAGGGTACTGATATCTCCTATAGTTTCGTTATTTACAATAGATTTTAAAAGTCTTCTCATTATTTTGCCACTGCGTGTCTTTGGTAACTTATTCACAAAATAGATCTTTTCAGCAGATGCAATTGGCCCTATTGTATTTTTAATGTGCTCATTTACCTCCTTATCTAAATGCGAAGATGATTCCACTCCTTTTCTTAGTACCAGAAATGCGATGATTGTTTCACCTTTGATTTCATCCTTTCTACTAGTGACCGCTGCCTCAGCTATTGAAGGATGAGATATAAAAGCACTCTCAAGTTCTATCGTTCCTAATCTGTGACCGGAAACTTTCAATATATCATCTGCTCTTCCTAGTATCCAATAATATCCATCATTATCTACATATGCAAAATCACCTGCAAAGTAACTATTATGTGCCTTTTCCCAGTACGTTTTTCCATATCTTTCGTTATTGTTCCACAATGAAAGGAGCATTCCGGGCCAGGGTTCTTTTACAGTTAAATACCCTTTTTTACCAACTTCTACTTTTTTACCATTGTCATCTACTATTTCTAATTCTATGCCTGGTAATGAAAATGTTCCAGAACCGGGTTTCATTTGGATATTCTCGATGCCAGTGCACATGCTTATCATAATACCACCAGTCTCAGTTTGCCACCACGTATCTATGATAGGACAATTATTTTTTCCAATTGTGTTGAAATACCATTTCCAAACCTCTGGATTTATTGGTTCTCCTACGGTACCCAATAAGCGCAAACTTGATAAATCATATGCATTGGGTATATCATTTCCATATCTCATATAAGACCTCAAGGCTGTGGGCGTAGTATATAGAATGGTTACCCCGTGTTTTTCAATTATTTTCCAATATTGACCTTGGTCAGGGTAATCTGGTGCACCCTCGTAAATAATTTCAGTTACTCCATGCATCAATGGCGCATATACTACGTAGCTATGCCCCGTTACCCAGCCTATATCTGCTGTACAGAAAAACACATCCGTTGGGGCAAAATTGAAGACCCATTTTGCCGAGTTAAACAAATGAGTCAAGTATCCTCCGCTTCCATGCACAACACCTTTCGGTTTACCTGTGGTCCCTGATGTATATAATATAAACAAAGGATCGTTACTTTCCATCCATTCTGACACACAATAGTTGGATTCTTTATTTACTAAATCTTCGAACCCTTTGTCTTTTTCATCGATGTCTATTTCTTCATACGTTCTTTTAACAACTATTAATTTTTCAACAGTTGGGGTTTGTTTTACAGCTTCGTCAACTATTTTCTTCAATGGTATTATTTTCCCCCTTCTGTATCCTCCATCTGCTGTAATTATTATCCTAGATTTAGCATCATTCACTCTGTCAATGATTGATTGAGAACTAAATCCTGAAAAAATAACAGAGTGAATTGCTCCTATTCTAGCACAAGCAAGCATTGATATGACTAATTCGGGTATCATTGGTAAATAAATCGTGATCCTATCTCCTTTTTTTATTCCTAGCCTTTTAAGGGCATTGGCTAATTGATTCACTCTATAAAACAATTGATTGTAAGTAATAGTAACAGATTTTCCATCTTCCCCTTCCCAAATAATCGCTGCCTGATTCTTCTTTTCACTTGTTAGATGTCTGTCAAGACAATTATAGGCGGCATTTAGTTTACCTCCCACGAACCATCTACCAAAAGGGGGGCTCCAGTCCAATACTTGCTCCCATTCCTTAAACCATATCAAGTTTTTTGCACCATTTGACCAAAATTGTTTTGGATCTTTTTGGGATATTCTTTTTAATTCTTTTATCTTATTTCCTTCTAGAGAAATGATTTCTTGATGTCCATCCTTGCGATATTGAGGATCAATCATGAAAAAGAAAAGATTTTTCTTTACTTAAATGCTTTCA
>JAKDMR010000197.1 GCA_030452275.1 Candidatus Nitrosocosmicus sp.
TTTGTATCCTCTTTCTGTAAGAAATAGTTGTCTTTTAGATGCATACTCTTGATCAATGGTATCCTTTGAAACAATTGTGTAAAAATATGCTTGTTTTCTTGTAGTTTTTGGTCTTAGAATTCTTCCAAGACGTTGTGCTTCTTCCTGTCTGGAACCAAAAGTGCCTGAAATCTGTATAGCAACATTTGCGTCTGGGAGATCTATTGCATAGTTTGCTACTTTAGACACAACCAAAAGCTTGATCTCACCATTTCTAAACAATGAATATAGTTTTTCTCTCTTTGAATTAGGGGTTTTTCCAGTAATTATGGGTGCATTCATTAATGAGGATATTTGTGCAAGCTGGTCTACATAGTCTCCTATTATTAGTATGCTATCATTTCCTCCTTCGTGTTCAGAGACAAGATGTTTAACAACGTCGATCTTTCTTGGATTATCAGCTGCTACACGATATTTCATCCTTAAAGGGGAAGTAGCATATCTCATCCTGTAATCATAATCCATCCCAATTCTGATTTCATAACACGCAGCTTCTGCAATCCAACCTTGTCTTTCAAGTTCTTTCCAAGGGGAATCAAACTTTTTTGGACCTATCAGAGAAAAGACATCATCTTCCATATTGTCTTCTCTAACCAGAGTGGCTGTTAGACCCAATCGTCGTTTGGCTTGAATATCTGCAGTAATCCTAAATACTGGTGCAGGAAGTAAATGAACCTCATCGTAAATTATCAACCCCCAATTTTTTGCCCTAAATATTTCCAAGTGAGGATAAATCTTTTGTTCGTTTAGTTTTTCATCATCATTGTTGTTGTTATAAAATTTACTGTTTGTGTTTGTTGTTGTAGTAGTAGTGTTAACTATTATGTTGCTTGACTCATTATGTTTAGTAGCATCATCATTATCAAAGTTCCTAGTATTATTATTTTTTTCAAGCAAATATATTTCCTCTTTTTTTGTATCCTTGCTGTTAGTAGTTGTACTATATGTTAGACATTGATAGGTAGTTACCGTAACAGGCTTTATCTCCTTTAAATCTCCTGTATATTCACCTATCATCTTTTTGTCTATTGAGGATTTTTCTACAAGTTCTCTTATCCATTGCCTTACGCCTATCGTACTGCTTCCAATGATAAGAGTTTCTTGACAAATTTTAGATATTATATCAATACCCACAACAGTTTTACCTGCTCCGCATGGTAGTACAATCACCCCGCTCCCACCTCTCTCAGTACCTGAGACATAGAATGCTTCAGAAGCATCTTGTTGGTAACGCCTAAGATTAAATTTTTCTCCTGTGGATGCAATTTCGTCTCTAATTTCAATAGGAAGGGGATCTCCTGTAACGTACCCTACGAGATCTTCGACAGGGTATCCTATTTTTATCAAAGAGTTTTTTATTCTTCCTCTAAACTCTGCATCAATTAATAAATTGTTAGAATCAAGTTTGTATAATACATATTTGTTAATAGTTTTGTTGTTAAAAATCTCAGTTATCAGTATATCATCTGATGAACTTAAAACAAGTAGATTGATATTTGACTGATTGTTATCAAAAGTAATAAGAGATTGGGAATCTTTATTGGCGGTGGTGGTGTTGACACTATTGCTTGATGACTGAATATCATTTCTCTTTACATCTGTAATTTTTTCTAGTTTTATTTTTCCATATCTAGAAAACCAATCACGTATGTCTATTACTATGTTTTGTGGAAGGGAATATTTGCTAAACTTTTCTAGAACTTGTAGAACTTTATTGCTTTTTAATCCAGATGCCGCAGCATTCCATATCGCAATAGGAGTTATCTTATACGTATGAATGTGTTCTGGAGACTTTACTAATTCAGCAAATCTCGAAAGCCAGTCTCTGCACTCTGGATAGGATTCGCTTTCAACTTCAAGCAGGATTGTGCCATCTCCCTGTATGATCATTGGTTTTGAGGACATCTATATCTTTTATATAATCCATTCAAAGATAAGTTGTTTTGTTTATGATGGATGTAAAAATATCATATACACATTTCAATAAATGTGATGTATTAGAGATAAGCCCTGTCTGAATTCAGAGTTGACTTTTCATAAGGAATACAAATCATAAATTTTCAAGTCTCTCAAACAAGACCTACAGTTTTGCTACTTTTCATGAAATAATCATGGTTTAATTAGATATCCTAACTTGTCACATCGCAATAAAATCTTGGATCTGCTTCCTGATTTTATTTCTATGGTTGTTTTTCCTACTCTGGCCAAGATCTGCTTTTTTATTACTGGATCACTTAATAGAGACTCTGCAATAATCTCGTCTTTGCAATCCAAAACTTCTATGGTTTTTATCGTGATTTCTCCATATCGTTCTCCCCATGTCCTTAGCTCGTGTTTAACGTTTTGGGGTACATCTGAAGGATAAGCAGCATCGGTGAGTAAAGATACTATTTTTTGCCAAGTATAATTTCCAGTCCTAAGAGATCTAACAACACTTTCTTTAGACAAACTAAAGATTTGTACTGGATCTAAATTAGGATCCGATTTATTTTGTAAATTACAAAATTCTCTCAGATGAAATGCAAGAGAGCGACCCTCTGGCGATTGTGTTTGCAGAATCACTTCAAAGTTTGGTGTTACTGTAATAAGACCGTTGTTACTACTACTAGTTCTTGATTGTCTTAATGAATCTGACTGGATATTCATAGAAAGAGGAGACTTTCCCCATCTTCCAAGCGATACTAATTCCGTCTTGGAATTATTGGTTTCAATGATTCCCAAAAGACAAAGAGGAAATATAATCATATTAGAGATAAATTCTCTTAATATTTCGTTATCTGTTATCAAACCTTGAGGTCCATATACATTTAAGCCAAAATCGTTTCTGAAAAGTCTTGCACCTGATTTAATCTCACATTTATCCAATAAGGTTGATGTATAATACAAGGTATCAGGCTTCATTTCGTTCCTAATTTGTTCATAAAGTATTTGCCTTGATTTAATCTCGTCGGATCTTAGTCTTTTAATACCCGGATCAAATTCAAACATCTTGGATTTGAATAAAAAGGGAGCAGCATTGTTCTTACCTTGGGCCCACCATTGCAGAAAAGCTTCGTTAAGAAGTCGAGCGTTTGACATTATTTTGCTTACATTTTGCGGAATGATTTCTACTCTTTCTGTATTTTTTTCTGTAATGGTTTTTTTTATTAGCTTTTTATCATACGCAAAAGCAGTAAGCGTTTCATTAAAAACCTTCCAATCAAAGTAGTATTTTGCACCCTTGATTCCTTTGTAGGCCTGAGATTTGGAGACATGTTTTTCGAAAATTGGTAAGAATGTACTCTTTGGCAAGAGTCCTAGTTTGGGAGTAGGTTTTGGCGGTCTTAAGGATATATCGTCTAACAAAGATTGCATCAAATCCAAAAGTTGGGGTGCTTGAAGTGAACGCGGTTCTTTTGTATTCTGGTCATAGTGTAACGGAACGATTTCTAATTTGGTAGACCTTGTCTTAAAAAAAGATCTTGCTTCTTTTGGTATTAAAAAGTATGGTTCAGACGATTGTCTTTTGTACATGCTGTCAGATCTTGGATCATAAGGGGATAGAAATCTACAAAATCCAAAGAGATCTAACAACGAAATTTCTCTTCTACGGTTATAGTATCCATAGAGTATTGGATCACTCATCCAACTATAATTATCATATTTATCATCATAGTTGTAGTAATAGTCTTGCTCCTCATCCTCCTCATCCTTATCAACCATAGATATGAATCCAAAACTGATGTCTTTTTGTTTCTTCTTCCATCCATCATTTACAGAATGTTTATCCTTTGTTGAATCCACTCTTGCTTTTTCTTGCTTCTTGGTTTCAATGCTTACTCTGGGAGTAACCTCCCATAGCGACATGTAACCCCCAGCAGAAGAAACTAACTCACACGCTAAGCGATCCTTTGAGTTTAACTTATGGACCAGATTGTTTAATTCCTTTGGAATTTCAATCGAGAGGTAATTTGCCAAATTCTCCTTAGAATAAGCAGATATTTTGTTATTGTCTATCCCTGCAATTTTGGCTAGAGAAAGTAAAACGGATTTATTCTCATTGCTCAATAGATATCTGTAATCTATTTTGTCTGGATCGACCAACTTGCCCGAAACCTCTTGTAATAATTTCTTATTTGATTGAGACATGTGTAATTTTTCTATGTTTATTATTCAAATAATTAAATGCATTATTTATTACTATAGTCTTTTTCCAAAGTTTAGAGTTCTATTCATCATTTATTATTGACCAAAAATAATATACCACTGTTTTGATGGCATAAACTCATGACTATCTAACATACAAACAAATCCGTACCCATGATTATTGTTGAAGGATGAGAAGAGAATTGAGTCCATCATTTGTGTCAAATATGTTTCACAAACCTCTGGCCCCACATCAATATTGCCGCTTTAATAGACACCACCTTTCATAATGAATTGAGGTCACGCATCAACTGCGAGATGATCCTTTGACAGAAAGCAACAGTTATAATTATTATTTATCAAATGCATACACATCCTATCCTTTTCTCAATAAATAGATACCTTAGGATATAGATTCCCTGTTTTTATGACAGGGCTTCCAGTCCCAAACTTCGTCTGGTTTTATATTGTTCAACTTATCAAGTTCTTGTTCCTTAAGAAAAAAAGATAGAATAGAATATAGCAGAATTGTCTTAATAAACTCTAATATTTATTATTT
>JAKDMR010000198.1 GCA_030452275.1 Candidatus Nitrosocosmicus sp.
TTTATTATGGTATTCTGCATAAAATAAGTATATCATAATGAATTCTTATGAAAATAGTGACAACATCTTTGGCAAAGATAATGACAAAAATGAATTTGATAATGGGGAGCCATTTAAAGGAAAGAATGCGTTAGATGCCCTGCATGAGGATATGGTCAAAGAGAAGGAAAAAAATCTCATCTTAAAAATTTCAGATATGTATGGGGTAGACTATGACGAGGCAAATGAAATTCACATAAACTATCATAGTTTGAGATTAAGAAAAATGATAGAAAAATCTGAAATATTATCGAGTAAGAGTGCATTCATCGATAGCCACCTAGATTTGAAAAGCCTCTCTACTCAGGTTGCCTTTGGTGAAATTACCGAAAATACATGCATTGATATTTTGATTAGTGTGATGAAAAATCAGAAAGAGACTAAAATCAAAGACAGATACATAAACTTCTACAGCTAAAAGATTGTAAAGCTATTGCTACAATACTATTTTATTCGACCTTTATGACAACAAATGATCTTAGATTTCCCAGTACGAAATCCATGCTAAGAACACTGGTGAAGAATTCTTTTAATGCTATTGATGATGGAATGTACGAAATTAGTGGAGACCGCGATTATGACAATCATACTTGTTTAAGCATACGGAATAACATTCTTCACTGCCAACAGACTCCACTTTTAACCGAGATAAAGTATGCATCTCCTTCAAGAGGAACATTAGTAGACAATAAGGAAAAGAATGTTGAGGAAATTGCTACAACAATGGAAAAGTCTGGAGCGATCGGTATATCAATTTTAGCCCAACCATATTTGTTTAATGGATCAATAGAAAATATTTTGAGAGCTAGAAAATATGTTACCGTACCCATTCTGATGAAAGATATAGTGGTAAGCGACGTTCAAATAAGAGCTGCAAAAAAAGCCGGTGCTGATTGCATTTTGTTAATAAAAACCGTCTTTGACAGCAACTTGTCGGAGGGCAGCTTAGAGACATTGACCGAATATGCGAAGAAAATCGGACTAGAAGTAATCTTAGAAACTCATGATGAGGTGGAGTTTAATGAGGCTGTAAAGATTAACAATAAATCAAATAAACTCTTCAGCCTAATTGGTATCAATAACAGAAACCTAAACACACTTGAAGTAGATTTGGACACAACGGTTCGGATATTATCTGAAATTTCCAAAAGTAATAATATTGTGATTTCAGAAAGTGGTATAAGGGATCCAGATGATATCAAAAAGTTAAGGAGTGCAGGAGCAGATGCATTCTTAATTGGAACGACATTAATGGAGAATTCTAAAGAATTGGGTCAAAAAATAAAAGAATTAGTCGAGAGTTAGATCGAATCGATAAAGTATTATGTAGTAATTACTTAATTTCATTTCTACATATTTGAAAAATAACACTGATTTAGGAAAGTTTGGAACGTATGGAGGAAGATATGTTCCGGAAACATTGATTCCAGCCTTAGAGGATCTGGATAAATGGTACCGGAGATTAAAAGTGGACAAGTCTTTTCAACGTGAATTAAGTGGGTTACTAATAAACTTCGCGGGCAGGCCGACTCCACTTTATTATGCTAATAACTTAAGTAGACATCTTGGCGGTCCCAGAATTTATTTAAAGAGAGAAGATCTGCTTCATAGCGGAGCTCATAAGATAAACAACACTTTGGGACAGGTATTGATAGCTAAAAAAGTGGGCAAGACTAGAATCATTGCCGAGACAGGGGCAGGTCAACACGGTGTAGCTACTTCAATTGCTTCAGCAGTTTTTGATCTCAAATCGGAAATTTATATGGGCGCAAAGGATGTAGAAAGACAGCAACTTAATGTTTTCAGGATGAATTTATTGAATTCAAAGGTGCACTCCGTACATTCTGGGTCAAAAACACTAAAGGATGCAATAAATGAAGCACTGAGAGATTGGATAGCGAATGTTCAAAATACACATTATTTGATTGGTTCAGTTATGGGACCTCATCCATTCCCTACAATGGTAAGGGATTTCCAAAGTGTGATAGGAAAGGAGATAAAGGAACAAGTGCATAAACTAACCGGAAAATTGCCTGATGCAGTGATAGCATGTGTTGGCGGCGGGAGTAACGCTATTGGATCATTTTATCCTTTTGTTAACGACAAGAAAGTTAAACTGATAGGAGTAGAAGCTGGGGGAAAGGGGATACGAACCGGTTTTCATGCAGCGACATTGTCAAAGGGGAGAATTGGTATCTTCCATGGAATGAAAAGTTATTTTCTGCAAGACGAAAATGGACAAATAAGCGAGGCGCACAGTATTTCCGCTGGACTTGATTACCCTGGAATCGGTCCTGAGCATGCAAATTTAAGGGATACTGATAGAGCCAGTTATCCTTACGTAACTGACAAGGAAGCGGTTAAAGCCTTTATACAATTGTCAAAGCTTGAAGGAATAATTCCTGCATTGGAATCTGCACATGCTATTGCTTATATTATAAAAAACGCTAAAAATTTCAAGAAGGATGAAACTGTTGTAGTAACCGTATCCGGCAGAGGTGACAAAGATTTGCAAATAGTAAGAGAATGTATTTCTGGATCAGAGGTCGGTATTGAAAAGAACATGCAAGCTAAAGGAATTGGACTTGAAGATGGAGAATAACGTTACCCGTACTTTCAAAAATTTAGAACACAAAAATGAAAAGGCATTGATTGGATATATTGTAGGGGGTTACCCTACGTTGGAACTATCCAGAGGGATAATCGAACAACTGATCCTCTCTGGAGTTGATATTATTGAAATAGGAGTTCCATTTTCTGATCCGATGGCAGACGGCCCAATCATACAAGATGCATTCACTAAGACTCTCAATTGTGGTATTGCTCCAAAAGACTGCTTAAATTTGGTAAAGTCAATAAGGGAAAGACATAAGGAAACTCCCCTGCTATTGATGACATATTCAAATATCCTTTATTCTAATGGATTAGAAAAATTCTTAACCCAGTCTAAGAACTGTGCCATAGATGGTTTCATAGTGCCAGATTTGAATTTTGAAGAAGCTGATGATTATTTAAAAATAACGACCAAGTTAGGCCTTTCAACTGTTTTCCTGACCTCTCCTAACACAAGTACCCAGAGACTAAGGAAAATAGCTGTCTCATCTACTGGTTTCGTTTATATGGTATCAGTTTTTGGAATCACCGGATCGAGAAATAAATTTGAAAAATACACCTTCGAATCTGTTTCTCGTTCAAAATCAATTGTTTCCTCATATGGGAAACAATTGGCTGTAGGATTTGGGATTAGCAATGCCCAAGACGGAAAGAAAATGATAGAGTCAGGAGCAGATGGCATTATTGTTGGAACTTCTTTGATTAAAATAATTACAAACAATGAACACGATCAAAGTAAGATGATGTCGGAATTAGACATTTTTGTCAAAGAATTGAAGGCTATCTGCAAGGTACCAAATTGAGAATTCTATATTGACTTGTAACTCAAGAATATGAATGAAATTCAACTAAAAGATAGGTTCTTGGATTTTCTAAACCTAAATCCGAAAAATAACTTTTTTGGAAATTCTTCTAACCGCAACGAAAAATATATTGAGATTAAAAATGAGGCACTAAATAGAAAATTTGATTTCATATTGGCAGCGTGTAAAACAAAAAACATAAAGACAAAGGATATTAGAAACAGTACAATTGAAATGGATGATGATTTAAAGAATATTTTTGTCAGATCAACGTTACTAAATACAATTTCTGACAGCTACAAAATGAACGTTGATAAAATTACTTTATACCCTATCGAAATTAAATCTGATAAGGACAAACTCGATGACAGACTGGCTAATCAGGTAATTGAAGCAATCCTCTCATTTGGTCGTTCAATGGTAATCCTAGACAGTAAACACTCCTCAAAAATAATAAAAAACGGGTTAGCAAGAATATTGCCTTCGACTTTGATAGGTTATTTTGATGAATCTAATGAATTCGTAGTTATAAATAGACACGACCGAGTGTACTCGGATAGCTTGCTAAACGTAAACAAACTACATCTCATCAGAACGTTGGAAAAAGCAGACAGCCAAATTAATGTTACTAAATTGTATAATAATTTAAGGAGGCTACAATCGATTCACCAAAAGCTGATTTATAATCAGATATTTAAGAATGGACAATATCTCTTGGAGGACGAAGTAATCTTTATGAAAGAACTTTCATCCTTGAATCAAAAAATCAACGTTAAGAAGGAAATTATCAAGACAATCCAGCAATATAAGAATTACAAGATTACGGATTTTACAGAGTAGAAGTTACTAAACCGGTATTATCATCCGCATATCCCAAAAAATTCATCCTAATCAAATGCGTCCTTCCAGCTCCAAATGTAATAGATATTTCAAGATCATCTAATTTATCCGATAAATCTCTTCCCTCTAATTCTAAAATAACTATATGGATTGTTTCGTGAGAAATTACTCTCACTATCAGATCTTCGATATGGGCGAAGCTTTTTTCTTTGGATAATTCGGATGCTTTGGAGACGACGAACATTAGTGAGTAACCTATTTGAACATCGGATTCAGAAATCGGATTATCGTATGTACAGTATTCTTGAGAATCATCATATGAGCAAGCCAGCGTGAAATCCACTATTCCCACATCTTATCAGCATCATTTCTGAGAAAAAAACATTTCATTCGTTATCAAATAGGTATGGAATATATCAAACT
>JAKDMR010000199.1 GCA_030452275.1 Candidatus Nitrosocosmicus sp.
TCATAAATTCGTGCTATCTCAAGTTAAGCTTGGCTGAAACATTTGTCAATATGAGTGTCCCATTAAATTTTGGGATGTACTCGATATAAAATTACACAATAGAAGCAAAGTCCGAGATAAATAATCATTTTTCATTCTGCCTTTTCAGCTTCCTACCCCAAACATAGCGAATAATTTTTACTAAACGACTCGGAAGAATTCTTAAAATATCCTCTATATCCTGTGAATCTATTAACTTAAGAAGAATAAAAGCAAAATATGATGAAATTAGAATAGCAGATATCGATATTATAGGGTTTAAATCAAAGTATTTTAGCGGAATTGCTATTACTATTGGGATCTTAAATAGAATTAAAATTTGTTTGTAATGGAGGTCCATTTTAATTTTCTTTGAATAAATAATAGACAGGATTGCTCCACAAATTGAACCAATTAGAAAACTTAATGCAGCTCCATTTTTACCTAAGGGATAGACAAACAGAAAATATAATAATACTCTTGGTAAACTAGTTACTAGACCTAGTAACAAAAAACTTCGATTATTACCGTAGGGATAAAATAAAATACCAATTCCTGTAAATATACAAGTAGGTAGCGAGGTCAAAGATAATATCTGCAAAGTCAAAGAACCTGTTGTATAACTAGATCCGAATAATGATAATATTTTACTGGATAAAAGAAAAGTATATCAGAAATTGGAATGGTCAATATCAACGAGATTTTAATTAGACGCCATGTCGCTCTCTTCTTACCGTCTTTTAATGTACTGATGGTAGGATAAGCGATAGATGATAATACTAGATCTCTTGCGTAATTAGGATCGGTTATCAGCATCTACTAACCACCATTTCCGTTCTATAACTAACAGGTGTTCATTATTCTGTAGTTTACCAGTCCTGCTACCGTATCTGATATTCTATCATACTTTCTGAGCCTGTTTCTGGACACATCATTCATTATCCTGTACTTTTTAATCCTGCAGATTGCATGTTCTATAATTATCCTTCTCCTCGAATGTTCTCTATTATACTCTTCTTCCTCTTCCGTTAGAATTTGATTCTTTTTTCTTTTGATAGGTAGCGATGACCGTTGCTCCGGATAGTCTTTTTGTACTCCGAAGAATCCAAGGTCAAACATACTCACTACTTCCTTGGGTATATCAGGATGGTTATTCTTGTAGATCTTATAGTCATGCTTTTTTCCTATTTGTTTGTGCTTTGTTTTGTAGATTACCAGGTCCTTTTGGTTTGCTACATAAAGATTCTTTACCGTGTGTTTCTTTCTCTTTCCAGAGTAGTACAGTCTCCTTCTTAACCTGTCCTTTGGTCTAGGTATCGGCTGTTCTGTACAGTCTATAAATGTCATAAAGCCTGGGAAATATTGTTCAACCTCCTCTCTGGTCTTCAGCCTTTTGGTTACATTGTACAATTTTTGAGGAATGGGTAAACAACTTCTTATCAGTCCTTCTATCTTTTGGATGTCTCTGCATACATTACTCTGGTCCAAACCAAAGAGGAATTCCATCAAGGTATAGGTAATGTAGAGCCTGTAGTACACCAAAACCATGATAACTCTATCCTTCACAGCAAGCCTGAAACGTCTACCAGCACCCATAGAACGATCTCTTTTTGGGGAAGATAAGCGTTTTATCTCATGTTTTGGATATTTTGATTCTATTATTTTAAAAAAATCATCGAACTGTTGGACCGAAAGACCTGTAAAGGATTTGAAAAGCAATGGTTTTGGATAATTTGGAGTAGGATAACAAAAAAAGGACATCTTTACATATGATAGACGGAAATAAAGCTGTTTAGTCTAATTACGCAAGAGATTTACTGTGGTGATCAGCGTTATCCCTGTTACTATCGAGAAAGCGATAAAATAGACACCAGCATTGTTTGAACTAACAGCCAGAAATACACTTATTGTTCCTAATTGAGAGTCGATGGTATTTAACATTAAAGGAATCCAAAAAGTAACACTTGTAAATAAAATGTCTTTAGCCGATACAAATAAATTGATACTTGGTACATTTTTGTAAATTTTTTTCTCGATAGCAAAAGTAAAAATTAATATTGATACGATTGGATATGATAAAAACCATCATCCTGCCATCAAAAGGATTCCGGATAAATTATTGGATGAATTTAAGAAGATACTACCTAAAGAAAAACCGTCCAAGACTGTTGGTAGACCTATTGTACCATACAGAAAAGTGCTTGATGGGATCCTCTACGTACTTAGAACAGGATGCCAGTGGAAGATGTTACCTGGAGAATACGGTTCTGGCTCTACCTGTCATCGACGATTTCAAGAATGGAATGGACTGAACTTATTCAAAAAGACATGGGTCAAACTATTGAAAATCTATGATAATATCATAGGTATCAACTAGAACTGGCAATCTATTGATTCTATTTCAATAAAGTCGCCCTTAGGTGGAGAAAAGACAGGAAATAATCCCACAGATAGGAGCAAACTAGGCACAAAAAGACATATTTTAACAGAGAAGAACGGTATTCCACTATCGGTTGTGATGTCACCGGCCAACACTCATGACCTTAACTTGGTAACAGAGGTGGTTGACAATAAGGTCATCAAAAGACCGAAATCACCATCCAAATCAAGAAGAGGAAGAAATGTGAAAAGGAGAAGGTTGCAACACCATTGTTTAGATAGAGGATATAAATCTGCAGAAGTAGAACAGGAATTAATCAAACGAGGCTATATCTTGCATATACCGCTCAAGAAGAAGAGAGGAGAAGAGAAAGATGATGAACAAAAACTAAAAGCGATACCATTTCGTAAAAAATATTCTGCAAAATGATGGGTTGTAGAAAGAACTAACTCATGGCATAACAGGTTCAGGAAACTGTTTACTCGTTATGAGAAAAAAGCAGATAACTACCTAGGACTGGTACAGTTCTCATGTTGCTTGATTATCTGCAGAAAGTTAATTTTGGGATAGGCTCTTAGTGCTTTTGGTTTTTTGCTTTTGGCAAATGGATATTTTAGTCTCAGAATAGTCTCCACACATTCACATAAAACCTCACAAGTAATAAGGTAGAAGGAGAGAATTTGCTAGTATGGGAAACATTAAGGATAAAAAAAAAATATTAAAAGCACAGGACAAATCAGAGCGATCTCCTTTCAAAAATATTGAGGAAATTGCGCTAGATCCAAAGTTTCTTCCATATGTAATATATAATAACAATCTTGATGACATGTTAACAAAGTATAGCAATTTTGATAAGATCATGGCGATTGTTATAGGTACCAAACCTGACTTTTATAAACAAGCCCCTGTACTGATAGAGTCTGTAAAACAGGGGTTACCATCCTTCATTATTTCAACGGGACAACACTATGACGAGTTACTTGGATACGGAATTAAGGAATTTGAACTTGATAACTTCATTGCATGTGACCTTCAGATTAGAGGTGATTTGATTCAAAAATCAAGTGATCTGATGCTCAAATTCGGTCATTTTGGAAGGCATCTTAGAACTCGATTACCGGGGAAAAATTTGTTACCAATAGTCCATGGTGATACTTTGGTTGCAGGTATAGCAACTCTTTCTTGGGTATTTGGAATGGGTCAAAAGGTTGGACAAAACGAAGCGGGACTTAGATCCATGAGTCCGTCTAGTATAAAAGGTATTAAAATTAATAGTTTTCCAAGCGACCTTGATGTTGAAAATTTTATAACAGATCAGATTTCAAAAAAATGGTTCATTACTCGTGAGGAACCTTTTCCAGAGCAGATAGATACCTGGATTTGTTCTTCGGGAACAAAATTCTTTTTTGCACCCACCAAACTGAATAAGGATCATTTGCTAAGGGAAGGTTATCCTGAAGAAGACATTTATGTGGTAGGAAATACCGTGGTAGATGCTATTGGATTAAAAAGGAGAAATAAACCAAATCAGAGCATATTTGATATATATCCAAAATTGGAATCTGGCAGCTGGATTAGGATGGACATACACCGTAGGGAGAACCTGACAACTCACAGATTCAATGCTATCATAGGTGGATTGGTGGATTTAATTAAAGGCACAGACTTTAAGGTAGTACTCGTCTTGTTAAATGGTACTATATCTGCTCTTAACAAATACGATCTTCATTCTAAATTGTTGAATCTAGAGGAGGAGTTTCCTGACAAGTTCCTAATTACCAATTTATGGAAAGAATATGGTCACGTAATTGAATTCCTAGATAGTGGTAAATGCTGGGCTGAAATTACTGACTCTGGCTCAATGCAGGAAGAACTATTGTATTTTCCAAACGTTTGTTCATTCACCGTGAGATTCAATACAGACAGACCTGAGACGGTATTTGATGCTAAGGGTAACCTGTTAATTCCACCAATAAACAGAAATTGGCTACCCAAGATGGTATCTTGTGTTAACAAGAAATACGAAGACCTAGGATTCAAATTCAAGTCAAAAGAAAAAATATATGGCCAACCTGGCCAAGTTTCACAAAAAATAGTTCGGTTGATGAAAAAGGAGTTTGAAAAGAAGGAAGGTAATTTTTTCCCTTGGCTCCATCAACGATTAAACTTTTGGCACGAAGACGACGAATTTGATTTTCTCTGATCCAAATAGTTATATAATAATCAATTTGATAAATTTATTTACTACTGATACAAAATTTAGGATTGACTTAAGAGAAGGCTTATTTGAACTG
>JAKDMR010000200.1 GCA_030452275.1 Candidatus Nitrosocosmicus sp.
GAATTCTTATTTGTTACCTAGATATGATGATTTTAAGTTAGCTGAATCATATGTTGTAATTGTAATACTTTTTATATCTTCAATGCCTCCTCCAAGCTTGCCTATCTGGTTCTTCACTTTTAGGATGTTTTCCATGGCTTCAAACCATTGTTCCATTAAATTTAATGTAGGAACTATTACAAGCGTTGCGGTATTTGTCTTCAATATTGCATGTAATGCAATTATTGTTTTGCCTGCACCTGTTGGTAGAATTATACATCCTTTCATATTATGTATCGTCCATCTTTTCCAAGCGTCTTTTTGATAGTCCCTCAATTCATCAGTGATATTGAATTGGTTCCTATTTATCGGAATGATGTAATCTCGTACATTATCTATGTAGTCGATTTTATTTCTTCTGAAATAATGAATTATTTCTGGATAGTAAATACCTAGAGCCCGATATTTATTAATTCTAGGGTCAAATACTGAATATGGGGTATGAAAATCGCCATTTAATAGAATGGTGCCCTTATCATATCTTAGCTCAGTCACAGCATTTTTTTTTATGTGATATATCTAGAGGTTTTTTTATTTAAATCTATTTCAATCCGAATAGCCATAGATTCTACGTGTTTATGTTTATGTCGATGTTAGTGCCACACCTATTTCAAGGTCTTTTTCTAACATTTGAATTACCGTGACAGTTCATTTCTGTTTCTTCCGTCCTGATATGTATATATTAAAAACTTTCGATACTTTATTCTAATTAATGAGTGAATAGATAAAATTAAAAGGATAGTGAATGAAATAATTATTGATTACATACATGTCAGGTGACGAAAGATTATCACAATTTCTAAAAGAAGGTAAAGATTGGGAAAGAAAGCCTACTAACATAGCCGGCGTTTTTTTATTTAAACTTCCTGAATACCGTGGTAGACCAGCATCGATAGCAATAGAAATTAATCCACTCAATTCAAATGGCACTCCTAGTAAAAAAAGAGGGATTGTAATCAAATCACTAGAAGAACTAAATTCCATCTTGGAATTAATTAGTAATTCTAAGGTTTTACAATTGGCACAATCTATTGACAGTGTTAACCCGGAAAGGAAGACCATGGTAAAGAGTGAATCAAATGAGGTATTTGAGATCTGAATATTGACAAGTTCAATCCTATACCACCATTACTAGCCTTCACAGATATTTCATAATCTAACTTTGGTCAAGAACTATTTTACTCATCCTCTGTTAAGGGATGAAATGATTAAATATAGACAATACCAGGAGGACATTGTAAATAGGGTATTATATAAGAATTCATTAGTTGTGATCCCTACTTCTTTAGGAAAAACAATTGTTGCCTTATTAGTTTGTCTTGACATTTTACTCAACTGGAAAAAATCAAAGATTCTAATTCTTGCTCCTACTCGTCCTTTGGTGTTTCAGCATTTTGAATTGTTCAAAAAGAATATCTTTCTTTCAGACCAATGCATTGCCTTAACAGGAAAGATAGGGCCAGAAATTAGAAAAACGATGTGGAAATCCTCTTCAATTAGGGTGTACTTTGCTACACCCGAGTTGGTAAGGAATGATATCCGAGATGGTATAATCAAAAAAGATGAATTTTACTTAATTATATTTGATGAAGCCCAACGAGCTGTTAAGGACTATAGTTATACATCTATTTCTAAACAATTTTACGATAATTCTGATCATGCTAAACTCCCACTAGTACTGGGTTTATCTGCTAGCCCCGGAGCAAAAGAAGAAAAAATCAAAGAGATCTGTTCAAATCTATTTATAGAACAAATTATTGCCAAATCTGAACGAGATGATGATGTGTTACCCTATATTTTTGATACTAACATAGAGCATTACTCAATTGAGATGAATGATTATCATAAGGATATATCAGCACTGTTGAAATCTTTGATTAATGACAATATCAGCTGGTTAATCCATAACCGATTCATCAGAAAGAAGAAGGTTGAAGGTGTATATAGAAAGGATCTCTTGTCACTTGGGGACTATATAAAATCGAAACTAGATTCAAAAAATATGAATTTTTTCTTACTTACTGCACTAAAGTTTCAATCTTTATCTTTGATTTTGTTGTACTGTCGTGATTTAGTTGAATCCCAAGGCAGCTTTGCTCTCAAAAAGTTCTTGGACAACGCCAAAGATAACTCTGATAGTAAAACTTATCAGGAACTATTTTTGGATTCACGAATAAAAGCGGTAATCAAAATATTAAAGGATCATGATAATGAATCTCCACCTAAATTAATAAAGGTGTTATCTGTAGTTAGTCAGTTTCTTGATTTAAATGGCGACATAAAAACATCTCAGAATTCATCTAGGGATACTGATAGTGTTATTACCAAACAAGGTGATTCGGATTACAAAGACTACAAAGACAAACTGATACCTACTAATTATCAAAAAAAGATTTTGATTTTTTCACAATACCGTGATACTCTTGAAGAAATCACAAACTTTCTAAATTACAATGGTATACCTTGTCAGGGATTTTATGGTCAATCAAATAAAAATGGACAGAAAGGCCTTAGTCAGGATAAACAATTATCTATTCTTGGTGATTTTAGGCTAGGAAAATTCCCGGTACTTGTTGCTACGTCAGTTGCAGAGGAGGGTCTTAACATCCCTAATGTTGATCTTGTGCTGTTTTATGAACCTGTTCCAAGCGAAATTAGATTTATACAAAGAAAAGGAAGGACGGGCAGGTTTTCCAACGGAAAGGTAGTCATTCTAATTTCTGAAAATTCTATCGATACAAAATATTTAGAGATCTCTAAAAGAAAAGTTAATCGAATGAAATCAAGTCTTGAGAATACAAATTTTACTTTTGAAAAATATGACAAGAGAGCTTTTAAAAATCCAGACAAAATGCTTGAATCCGAACTCTTTTTTCTCTACGAAAAATCCAACAAATATTCTGAATTTCCAAATGAAGAAAATTACAAAGAACATATTAATCCTATTATGGATTCTATTTCTTCAAATTCTAATAAGAAGATTAAGAGCCTTGTCAAGAAACTATCCTATCGTCATCGAATCTCCAACGATTCAGAACTAACTGCATCTTTTACAAAAAAAAACTTGGAAGATCTTTATGAAGTCTCATTGAATTTGGATAGAAAGAAATTGGTCGAGCGAGTTCAAAGACAAATACATGACTTACTCGGAAAGACAGGTAAAAGTGGACTCGAAGTTTCATATCTAAATGAGGTAATAGGCTCTGATCATGATATTATTAGAGAGGCCATTGAAAATTTAATTAAAAAGAAGCGAATTATATGGGTAAATAAGAATACAATTGCATTAACCGAATCTACAAAGTTTCTGTCCGGAAGTAAATATTCTATATCCGTTGAAAAGATTGTAATGGGTAAAGCAATTGTAATCGTCAATGAGAAGTGGTATGCTTCTTTGGAACCTCAGGATTATTTTGGCCCTAGGGTGATATTGAAAAAAGGTAATACTTTTAATATTATTGGTGAATTGTATCGACGTGCAGGAACACTACATTTGATTGTAAAAAAAATAATTTAGCTATTGATATGTATATTGCTAATACCTGGGTCCGAATAGGTAATCACACAACTAACACACAACATTTGAAAGATCATGATCATTGTCCACCAGAAACCCTTATAATTATGAAACCTAGCATGAACCCCAATATGGCACCAAATGTTGGTAGCCATTTTCGTTCTTTATGTGCTTTTGGTATCATGTCATAGTATAGCATGTAAAATATACCACCTGCAGATACAGCAAGAATTATGGAAATAATAAATTGCATTCCATGAAAATAGAATAAGCCCACAAGTCCTAAAATTATGGGTATTATAGATACTATACCGATTGCGCCTAGCGCTTTCTTTGGATTATTATTAAAAGTGGTTTTTCCTGTCATCATCTCTTTATATGATGCAATTCCTTCAGGAATATTTTGTATCCCTATGATAATAGCTAAAGCAGTTATCGGTCCTGTTGCTGCAGCGGCTATCGAGGCACCAATTGCTAGAGACTCTGGGATCGAATCTAATCCTATTCCTAGTAATATGCCTGCACCTCCACCTTTCTTTTCAGCAATATAGTCTGCGACAGTGAATATTACTGCTCCCAGAGCAAATGAAATCATGGTTAAAACCAATCCTATATCTTTTTCTGCTTCTAAAACCATTTGAAAGATCGCTGCAGACATGAGTAATCCCGCACCAAATGCAGTTAATGTTAGCATTTTTGATTCTGAAAGCTGTACTTTGTACGATATTAGAGCACCTACAAAGGATGTACATCCTGCAAACGCAGTTATTGCAATGACCGTTATTACATTTGATATTTCTATCGTCAATGTGATAGACTATTGGTAATAATTCTCAATCTAAAAATCTTTCCTTATTTGACTGCTTTTCTGATGGCCAATTGGTCTAATTTTGTTCCAGTTATTGTTGATTTTCCGTTATTTTAAATGGAAAATATTTCTTTAGTATGAAATTAGTTGTAATACAATATTTAATATCCATATTTGATAGATAATCACACAATTAAGAAAATCACGTTATTTACCACTGATTTCAAATATCTGAGGCTGGGTCATAATTCCAAACGAATAAAGCTGGTCTCATAGAGTATCATATTTTAGTTGAAACAGATACTATCCACAAGACC
>JAKDMR010000201.1 GCA_030452275.1 Candidatus Nitrosocosmicus sp.
AATAACACTCAACAGGCGGAAATATTTCAATTACAGTGCTAGGCATTTTTCAATTCATTTTAGTTAATCGAAGGCCAACAAGATTCAAACACACCACCACGAAACAAGCAAGAAATTTATCGATCAAATTCTTACCTATCCTTAATAACACTAACTTGTGTATCAATGAAAGAAATTTAATATGTAATACGATTTCTTAATAATAGTAATTTATACATGCAATTGAAGTTAAGTGATGATAGGATTTCTTCTTATCTTTCATTTTTAGGTTATACCTCTCTATATCCTCCACAACAATTGGCTATAGAAAAAGGCTTGTTAGAAGATTCTAATATACTAATTACTACTCCTACCGCAAGCGGGAAAACATTAATTGCCATACTGGCTGCCATTAAATCCTTAGAAAAAAATAAGAAAGTGGTATATCTTACACCATTAAGAGCATTAGCTTTTGAAAAATATTTGGAATTTACTTCTATAGATAAATCTGGTATATTTTCCAGAAAAATAAGAATAAAGATTAGCACTGGCGATTTTAATACTTCAAACGCTGATTTAAGTTCAGCCGACATAATTATTATGACAAACGAAAAAATTGACTCGATTCTTAGACATAATGCTTCATGGTTAACAAATGTTGGACTGTTTATTTCAGACGAAATTCATTTAATCGGGGATCAAGATAGAGGACCGGTTTTAGAAATGGTCCTAACCAAAATAAAAAAATACTATTCATCATCTCAGATTCTTGGCTTAAGTGCTACAATCACTAATGCCTCCGAGATTGCGGGATGGTTAGGATCAAGATTAATAGAAAGCACTTGGAGACCAACAAAATTGATAGAGGGGGTATATTCTGATGGAATGATATATTTTAATAACGATTCCAGAATTGAAGTTTCTGAGTCAGGTAAGGACACTGCTTCGATGGCTATCGATTTAATCATGGATTCTCTAAATAGTAATGGACAAAATCTTATTTTTGTTGAAACAAGAAAACGCGCCGTATCCTTAGCTAAGAAAGTTTCAGAGGTTGTATCTAAGACCCTATCACCAGAAGAAAGAAAAAATACCTTAAAGATTTCTAAACAAATTTTGGAGGCAGGTGATGATAC
This sequence comes from Candidatus Nitrosocosmicus sp., assembly GCA_030452275.1. Taxonomy (GTDB): domain Archaea; phylum Thermoproteota; class Nitrososphaeria; order Nitrososphaerales; family Nitrososphaeraceae; genus Nitrosocosmicus. Next base: position 1,116 of record JAKDMR010000201.1, read on the forward strand.
GGATTTAACTAAAAATTTGTCAAATTTGATATCTACTGGCATAGGGTTTCATCATGCAGGATTAAGTCTTTCAAGTAGAGGGGTTGTTGAAGAAGCATTTAAAAGTGGAGTCATAAAATCCCTGTTTGCAACACCTACACTAGCTGCTGGTGTAAATCTCCCTGCACGTAGAGTTATAATAACTAATGTTACTCGGTATGATTTTGTATACGGTGCTTCAGTTCCTATTAGTGTGCTTGAATATAAACAACTTTGTGGTAGAGCCGGACGACCTCAATATGATACTTATGGAGAATCTATAATTATTTCAGATTCAAGAACATCTTATGAAGACTTGTATGATCATTATATACTGGGGATTCCTGAACCTCTAAATTCAAACCTTGGAAATATAATAGCGATTAAGATCCATTTACTGGGGGTAATTGCTTCATTTAACGGAATTAGTCTAGATGATGTCTATGACTTGTTCTCAAAGACATTTTATTCATTTCAAGATAGTAACAATACTTCCCTATTTGATAAAATAGATTCATCTTTAGATTATTTTCTAGAAGAAGATCTAATTCGCTTGCAAAACAATATGTATAATGTGACTGGATTTGGAAAATTAGTTTCAAATTTATATCTTAATCCTGAGACTGCTGTTGCGTTTAGGAAGGCCCTCAATGATATAAAGCCAAGGTCTGTAAAAATCAACAATGTATTTGGTTTCCTTCATATGATTACCACTTGTCCAGACTTTTATCCTAAACTTTCGTTTAGAAAGCAAGACATCGAGGAGTTCAGTTATCTGTTTTATAACAATTATGATGAATTTTTTTCAGACGTAGACATAATGGATTGTTCTAGAAGTTTATGGACTCTATACGAATGGATCAATGAGTCTACAGAAAAAAGGATGAATGAGAGAATTGGTGTGGAGCCAGGCGATATACATAGAATTGTCGAAGTGTCTAATTGGTTAATCTCTTCGATATTCGAAATATGTAAATTGTTAAACAGAAACGATCTTTTGCCCGTTCTTTTTTCACTCGAAAGTCGAATTAAGCATGGAGTAAAAGCAGAACTTGTTCCATTGATACAGATTAAAGACATAGGCAGGGCCAGAGCGAGATCTCTTCATGAGGCTGGAATCAATGTACCTAACGATCTCCTAATAATTTCAGAATCAAAGCTATCTATGATCCCAAAAATAGGTCCAAAACTAGCTAAGAAATTGAAAAAAAAATATTCTTAAATTGTTTCTCATCTGCATATCTAAACTAGAAGGCCCTAATACCAGTTATTCAAAGCTAACCACTCCTAGGTTATTCATTTCAGATCCGATTCCATAACCAAGTAAGGCAATACCTGTTCCTAATAGAGACATTTCTAATCCTCCTTTTGCCCAGCTTTTTTTAGCTAATCTACCTTTAATTGCCCCAATCACAAAAGATGATGATAAACTAATAGAAATGGCTATTAGTAATGCCGTAAAATTGTTGATTAAACCAGTTTTGACCATAAAGTATGGCAGTATTGGTAAGATACCTCCTACCAAAAAAGATATGAACATAACAATAGCACCTTTTAGAGGATTGCCCAGAATTTCTAGATTCAGACCCAGCTCCTCTGTTAACATTGTCTCCAACCAAACTCCCTTATTGGACGTAATCTTATTTACAATCATATTCAATTCTTCACCGGCAAACCCTTTGGACTTGTAGATTTCTTCTATCTCCTTTCTTTCCTCATCAGGAGTATTTTCAATTTCATATTCTTCTCTTTTGATTTCAGATTGTAAAATCTCTATTTGGGATTTAACAGCAAGATAATTTTGTACAGCCATGGCTTTAGCACCTGTGAACATTCCTATTATCGCCGCTAAAATGACTATATCCACACCCACTGTGGCACCTCCTATGCCGGCTACTATTCCTAAAGAAGTATTAACTCCGTCACCAAAACCAAAAACAATATCTCTAATGTAGTTACTTTCTTTTATGTGAGGTTCAACGTGATAACTTTGTACTTTATCCAATGTGTTTTCTACCTAATTGTTGTTTTAATATCTAATAAATTCATCAAGTCGATTTCAATCCTATTTGAAAAACTTGAAAATTGATATACATACATAGTCAGGCAGACAGACATCAACAAATCGAATTCTGAATATGAACATATAGATCAATTTAGCCAATTTACTGGTATCACCCCATTTCAATCCAATCGAATTATGTCCTTTACACAACTACTATTACGTTACTTCAAAAAAAAATTGACCAAACAGTATCTAAAATATCTATTCTCTTTCCCATAATACCTTTCCTAATTTATCCGATGCCTGTTCAATTGCACCTCTTGCTGCTGGCGTACCTGCAATTTTGTTTAACATTACGAAATCATGAATGGTGCCTTGATATCTACATGCAGTTACGTTTACGCCTGATTCCATCAACTTGTGGGCGTAAGCTTCCACCTCATCCCTTAATACATCAAACTCGCCTGTTATTACAAGTGCTGGTGGTAAACCATTGAGCTGCTCTACTGAAGATCGCAATGGGGAAACTGTGGGTTCTTTCAAATCGGCTTTATTTGAAACATAACTTACCCAAAACCATTTCATGGCTTCTCTAGTCAAAAAGTAACCCTCTTGAAAAGATCGATATGACTCGGTATCAAAATTTGCTTCGGTAACCGGATAGAAAAGGACCTGATAAAGAATTTTTGGTCCCTGACGCTCCTTGGCAAACATCGCAACAGCAGTTGCCATGTCGCCGCCAACACTGTCTCCTGCGACAGCCATTCTAGAAGGGTCTAAATTCAATGGGTTACCATTTTCTGAAATCCATTTTATTGAATCATAGGCTTCTTCTAGAGCTTTTGGATATTTAGCTTCAGGCGATCTACTATATTTAACAAATACAATTGCAGCATTAATGGAGTTGGTCAATTCTCTTACTAGCCTGTCATGAGTATCTATTCCTCCTAAAACTCATCCACCACCATGAAAATACATCACAACCGGAAGGGTTTTATCGCCGCTATTGAACGGTCTTATAATTTGAATATCTATTTTTTCATTTGATTTGCCAGGGATGGAGAGATCCTGTACATCAGCTGCGGGCTTTTCAACTGGTACCGATTGAAGACCTGACAATACATTTCGAGCATCGCTAGGCGATAATTTGTAAATAGGAGGACCAGGATTTTTTTTTGTATTTTATTTAAAAAACTTTTTGTAGTTTTTTCAACACCAATGAAATTATTAGTCACAATAACATTCTGTAAATAAATCTTATACTTTAATGTTAAATACCGGAAATATGGTCTATAAATATTGCCAATTAGAAATTTATTTATTGATTATACTGCTTTGTCGCCTAACTCAAACTATTTAGCTGGGATTAAACAATTTATCGTTCTTGGTGATTGATTGGCCTTCCTATAACCTAAAGCTTGTAAAACGTGGGGAGATTCTTTTTTCTTATGATTATCTTGATACCTGGGATTCCAAACTATATGTAATGAATAAAAATAAGAAAGGCAAACCATTTGTATTTCCAGATTC
>JAKDMR010000202.1 GCA_030452275.1 Candidatus Nitrosocosmicus sp.
AGTATTGAGGGACTCTGAATGATGGTTCAGGTAATTATCTTAATTGGTATAGTAATATCAGAAATGCTCAAATCAAATGTAAACTCAAAGGAATTAGGAAATTCTCAACAGATTCAGGTGGACAGACAAAAAATAAACGACTATATTGATGCTATTATAAGAAATGCGAAAAAATTGGTATCGTTAACTAATGGTATTCTAGATATTACCAGAATAGAAACAAACTCCTTGACTCTTAGGAAAGAGACCGTTGATCTAAGACTGTTTTTGCTAGAACAAGTGATGGAATACGAAAATCAATATATCGGTAAAATGGAACTATGGACCTACACACTGTAATAAATCTTTACAGATGCAAAACTCGCATAGATTATTCACAATTAAGCAATAGCAGAATACACGGTTCTTTTTTGGCCCAATTGGACAAATCAAGGATCGCACAAGTTGTTTACAATTTATTGGATAATGCATTTAAGTTTGCAACTGATGGTGACACTATACGTATTATACTAGATGTAGAATTCACAAATGACCAAAAATGTGCAGTTATATCCATAATGGACAGCGGGAAAGGCATTGATATGGAAATACTACCCAAGTTATTTACCAAATTTACGACCAAGTCAGAAAAAGGAATTGGCCTTGGATTATACATCACAAAGAGTATCATAGAAGCCCATAGTGGAAGGATTTGGGTAAAGAATAATGTGAATGGAACAGGCGCCACCTTTTCGTTTACCTTACCATACAATCCATAGTATAAGGATGCATCAATGGAATCTTGGCGACAGCGACAACCATACTATCACAAGGAACTTACCTAACCTCACGGATCTTGTTATTTTTGGGATTTCTGAATCTAGGACTTGCGTTTAGAATTTTTATAGACAGTATTTTATGAGTTACAAATATTTGAAGATAGCAGTAACACTAGGATGCATTCAATACGTAAACCATATACTATCCATATTAATTACAAGTTGATGTCATGATTATTCCTACTACTTATTTGAGTATTAGAAGATCATGGCAAAATAAGTATGGCAATTCATACTTACGAAGATAAGAACTACTACTTTATTTAAATAATGCTCATATTTGATGTATATCAGATGCAAGTAGGAATTGACAGTTTTGCAGCTTTTCATGTTGATACCAAGAAATCTATAAGTTCATCCGAACGCTTGCAAAGATTGGTTGAACAGATCGAATATGCAGATCAAATTGGGTTGGACGTATTTGGAGTAGGCGAACATCACCGTCATGGATTCCTTGATTCTGCTCCAGCTGTCATCCTAGGAGCGGCCGCAGCACGAACTAAACATATCCGCCTTACCAGTGCAGTAACGGTATTGAGTGCAGCCGATCCCGTAAGGATATTCCAAGAATTCGCAACTTTGGATCTTTTGTCTCAAGGTAGGGCGGAGATGGTAGTGGGTCGCGGCTCATTCATCGAGGCATTCCCATTATTTGGCCTGAAGTTGGATGACTACGATTCACTTTTTTCAGAGAAGCTCGAATTGCTGATAAGGATTCGTGAAAATGAACATGTCCATTGGTCTGGCAAATATCGACCTGCTCTGACTGGACAAGGAATCTATCCAAGGCCTTTGCAGAATCCTCTGCCGATATGGATAGGTGTTGGTGGAACTCCAGAATCTTTTGTTAGAGCTGGTTTACTTGGATTACCTCTGATGGTCGCAATCATCGGCGGCCAAACACCCAGTTTCAAACCATTAATAGATCTCTACAGAGAGGCAGGAAAAAGGGCAGGCCATTTACCGCATCATCTGAAGGTAGGTATACATTCGCTGGGTTATGTGGCAGAGAGCACTCAAGAGGCAGTTGATGACTTTTTTCCAGGTTATGCACATAGCATGAACGAAATCGGAAAGGAACGTGGATGGCCTCCGATAACTCGTAGGGATTTTGAAGCCCAGCGTGGCCCCAACGGAGCGCTCCTCATAGGCAATCCAGAAGAAGTTACAGAGAAAATTATTAGGCACAGTCAAGCGCTCGGTGGTATATCCCGAGTTACTTTCATGATGAACCCGGCATCATTACCTCACGAAAAGCTTATGCGAGCTACGGAATTAATCGGTTCCCGAGTAGCTCCGGTCCTACACAAACTCGGTTAAATCGATTCACAGCATGTTTAAGATACACAATTTAGAAAATAGCTACTCATTATCACATTAGAAAGTATTGTTCTTTGCAAACACATGCTGATGCCGATCAGAAATCCCACTCCCGGCACTTACAGGGAATCACGGAAATAATATAAAAATTCATATCTCGTTTCTGCTTCTAATGCTTGCTTACTTACTTGTTAGTTAAATATTAGATTTAACATCATTATCAATAATTTCTTACATACAACAATGGTTCTCTATAACTATCTTTATCACTTGTAAAGTAGCCACGGCCTTTTCCATCACATGTTGATGATGTTGATCCATTGCTTAACAACGCATTGCGTACTTCTGAAGGTGAAGCACCAGGATGAGAGGCTTCATATAAGGCAGCTGCCCCGGCAACATGTGGTGAGGCCATGCTTGTTCCACTCATTGTCGCATATGAGTTCCCCTTGTAGGTAGAATATATCTTCGTTCCGGGTGCTGCCACATCTACAACTGCACCATAATTGCTAAAACTTGCGAGTGTGTCATCTCTTCCAAAACCCGTGCTAGGACCCGTTCCTCCACATTTGCCATCACTATCTCCGATGGCTGAAACAGCTATAACATTAGGATTATTGGCAGGGGAAAATGTAGAAGCATCTTTTCCCGAATTTCCCGAAGCCACCACAAATGTGATTCCAGCCTTTACAGCATTGTTTATTGCAGTATCAAACGCAGAAGATTTACATTCGCATCCAAGGCTGAGATTAGCAACCTCTATTTGACTTGCATATTGTCTAATATAGTCAATACCTTTTATTATTGTCGATAAGGCTCCTGAACCGTTTCTATCCAAGACCTTGATTGCCCATAGTTTTGCTCCAGGTGCTACCCCAACTCCTCCTATGGAATTGTCTTTAGCTGCTGCAATTCCTGCAACATGGGTCCCATGACCGTTATCATCATTTCCTGACGACGTACCTGAGACAAAGGTTTTCTGGTGGTGGATGTTCAGATCAGAATGGCTAGCATATATTCCACTATCCAAAATGGCTATGTCAGTATTGATAGCTCCACCACCGTTCCCTGACTTTGTAGAACTTAGGTCGCCATCAACCCTATTGACTCCACTTGGCAGTGTTTGAGCAAATGCTTTAACTGTCTTGTCTTTTTCGATATAATCTACAAATGGGCTTCGTTCAAGCACCTCGATAACCCTTTCATTTGGAACGCTAATTGCAAATCCATTTAACACATCTTCATAAACCTGGAGTATTTCAGTCCCTTCAATATTTACCTTTTTTGCAACCTCTGAAAGAATGTCACGCAAATTCAAGGCGTCATCATTTAGAACCACAATGTATTGGTTCGGGATTACCTGTCCCATCTGGGATACGGAGGAAGAAGGCGGCGAAGATGTTGAGGATGAGGATGGTGACAAAGAATCAGAGTAGGGCAGTTTATCTAGGATAGAGGTAAGAATGCTGGGAGTTGTTGCTGTTGTTCCTTTATCTTTTTCATTCCCAGAGCCAGTGTTGTCTATTCCCTCCTTTACATCATCCGAATAGACTGCATAATCACTAATTTTGCTTTCATCATTATTTTTTGAATCTATGGATTCTTCATTCAACGTCTTTTCAGGAGCATCTTTGTTACCAGTTTTAGAATCTATATTGTTGTTGTCTTTTGTATTTAGACCGGGAATCATATCATATAATTCTTTTAAGTTGTCATTCTCTTTGTTGTTATTATCACTATTAAAATCAAGAAAAGGAAGATCAGGAATACCACCGCTTTGTGCATATGATATTGGTGTAGAAATAGATGACAAGAATCCCATTGTCATTATAAAAAAAGTTACAATCAACTTTGAAATAATATTATGCTTTTTATTCACAAACACAAAATAATCATTTGGGCTAAAAGAAATGTCAAGATATCTTACTTAAGAATTCTTTCTATTTTTATGGTAGAAAATCATTTTGGCTAAAGCAGCGAATCACACGAAATTTTTGTATAATTTGACTAACATCATCACCATATTTGTGGATGCCTAATCCAATAGAATAGATAACTCCAAGGTTATCAAAACCCAGTAAATGAAATTCAAGCAAACAAAGACCATTCGATCTTGGTCTGGTTAACTGTTCTTTTTTATTTCTATAAGCACATCAAAGATAAAGATCTTTATAGAAAGCCGCAATCACAATTTTTCCTACCCAAGGCGTATCACGACAAAAAATAAGCTTATTTATGAAAAAAAAGGAAATTAAAGTCTCTTATCTGCCGATCCTTAAGAATGTTCCACCCTGAAGGCTATCTTTACCGTAGAATGATATTCAGTTATTTTTCCCGTATTTGGATCCACCCTAGCTGTCATGTCGGTTACCTCAATTCCAGTTATACCGTGAATTGTTTTTGTCGCTTCAGTTAATGCTACTTGAGCAGCATCCTCCCAGCTCTTATCCGATGAGCCTACTATTTCTATTATTTTTGCTACATGTGTCATGCTATAAATTAAAGAATATATGTTAAATAGG
>JAKDMR010000203.1 GCA_030452275.1 Candidatus Nitrosocosmicus sp.
TAATGACTGCTCCAATTATTATCAATATGATAAAATACAAATCAGATTTAACATATAGATTTTTATTCTCATATTCTAAAAATTTTTAATTTTTCATACAACGATTGAATAGTATATTTTTATAATAAAAACCTTCATAGGCGAGCTCTTAATTGCAAGAATTATGAAGATTTTGATAACAGGGGCCGCAGGGTTTTTAGGTAGTCATCTGTCGGAAAAATATGTAAATGAAGGTCATATTGTTTATGGAATAGACAATTTACTAAACGGAAACCTTAACAATGTTCGAACCTTATTACACAGGAAAAACTTTAAGTTTATTCACGACGATATTCGAAACAATGAATTGTATAGTAAAATCCCTACCGATTTAGATGCAGTAATCCATTTGGCAGCTCAAATCCACGTTGATCGCTCAATCGTAAATCCTGCAGAAACTTTTGATATAAACGTCTCTGGGACAATGAAAATTTTAGAATACGCACGGATGAATGATATAAGTAAGATCCTTTTTGCTTCTACGAGCGAGGTTTATGGATCAGCAAATTACGTTCCTATGAATGAGGATCATCCGTTGGCTGCACAGCATCCTTATGGTGTAAGCAAGATCGCAGCGGACAGATTATGTTATACATATAATGAAACTTACGATTTAGGGATCGACATAATAAGGTGTTTCAATTTCTTTGGGCCACGGCAAAAGGATTCAGGGTATGGTGGTGTAATTGCTATTTTTATAAATAGAGTACTACAGAATAAACCACCTATTATTTATGGCGACGGTAATCAGACAAGAGACTATATGTATGTTGACGATGCAGTTAATGCTTATGATTTAGTATTGAAATCAAATAATAATCCTGGTAAATATGGAATTAATTTTGGCACTGGGACAGAAAAATCAGTGAACCAAATTGCTGAATTGATATTGAAATACTCCGGTAATCAAAAAAATCTAAGTGCTATTCACGTAGACGCTCGTCCTACTGAAGTTCAACGATTATTTGCGGATATATCCAAAGCACAGAAATCATTGGGTTTTGTTCCTAACACCGAGTTTGAAAAAGGAGTTTCGTTACTAATGGATTGGTATAGGAATTATAAATCTGAGTTATGGTTGTATTAGGGATTAGAAATACATCTAAAACGTTACAAAATGAGAAAGAATTGAAAATATTAGTAACTGGTCATACAGGATTGGTGGGAACTAGCTTGGTTAAAAAATTGCAGAGTGAATATACTATTTTAACAAGTAATAGGGGCAACGGAAAACGAATTGATGTTTTACAGAAAACTCAACTTGAAGGTCGAAGATATAGATGCAGTAATTCACTTGGCATCTAAGACTTCTATCTCCGATTCGATTTTAAATCCCTATGAAACTTATTTTACTAATATTGTTGGTACACACAATATTTTAGATTGCGTTAAAAACAATAATATAAAGAAAATTATTAATGTCAGCACCTATATTTATGGAAATCCTAAATACAGTCCAATAGATGAAAACCATCCTCTCGGCCCACATTCTCCTTACAATAAAAGCAAACTGATTTCGGAAAAATTATGCGAGTATTACGCTGAAGACTATAAACTAAACATAGTAACATTAAGACCGTTTTGTATTTATGGTCCCTCTCATAACTCTACCTTTTTATCATTGGTCATCAGAAAGGTCATAAACAACGAAAAAGTAATTTTAAGCAACAAAAATATTCGTAGAGATTTTGTTTTTGTTGATGATTTTGTAAACCTTGTTTATAGAATTTTGCTCGATTTTCCAGAAGGCTATAATGTATATAACGTGGGATATGGAAAAAGCTATACTTTAGAGGAGATCCTAAGAGAGATCGAATGCATCATTAATAAAAAGATCGCTTTTGAATATGATTATTCTTTCAGGCCAAACGACATAGGTGAGATGGTAGCAGATATAGATAAAGTACAGAAACAGTTCTAGTGGAGACCCACTATTGACATTCATGAAGGATTAAAATTAACGATCGATAGATATTATGAGATGATAAAAAATGGCAAATGTTGATTCATCATGTAAAAAGAATCATAGAAATCACTGTTCCCTTTTTAAAATCATCGGAATAACGAACGAGAACAGTCAAGAGGTGTAACCTTATTCTCATGTAAATATTTATGAATCAGTAATTAATTAGGGTTAAAGGATGCTTAAAAGATTATACCTGCCTCAAAAAGATTTGGGAAGGGGTAAATTCAGCAATCTAATTGCAGGGTCGGCTTTATTTTCTATTCTATTATTCTTTTATTTATTAAGAGCCTATCCCAAAATTCGATAGGATTATAGCTCTTTATTCCTTTTGCTAAATTGTGACCTGTATCCAGAACTACAAATATCTAATGCTTATACTGTCGTTATCCTTTTGATCAACCCTTTTAATAAAATAAAAGAATTGCTTGCTTGGTTTAAGTTTGTAACCATGTGTATGTATCTTATCGTTTGTGTAATCGTGGCATTAAACACATTTAGGATACCTTTTATCTTTTGAACTCCACTAACTTTGGACTAGTTAAGACCATGAGGTATCGTAATGAGTCTTGGCTACGATCGGACCCTTTTAATCTTCATATAAAAGGACAGAATTAGTAATCAGGTTGCTGCTGTAATATCTTAGATCGCCCAACCTGTTTATTTCGAATGATATTCCGGGTTCTTTACTATTTCCCAGTATAATCTTTGATTGTCGATACTTTGTCCCTTGCTTTAGAAGGATGTTCCTAATCTCTGCGTGGTTTATGAAGTTCACAAGATTCAGTTCCTTGATTGGATATGCATTCAGCAAGAATATATAACGATCATGTTGAGGAGGGGAATCGATAGGAATCTGTTGGATTTTTGGTTACAGTTTCAACTATTTTTATGTCAATCTCTGCTATAGTTGACTTGATTGGTTTATTGTACGCGTGGTTTCTGGATATGATTCCCTCAATAGCTTTTCCGTTGAATCGATGTATTTATCGACTTTATGACGTTGGTATCGTAATAGTTGGTATATCCTCATATTTCTGAAGGCGTATATCATTCATCCTTAAGCAGAATGATCTTTGAGCTGTATCCTTATTCATTGATCTCATCTAGTATTGTATCATATGTCATGTTTCATTCAAAGTCGGTAATCAATATCTGAGAATAGTATCTCTCATAATGAAAGTAATCCAAAATAGTAAGCTACAGTTCTTGTGTTATAGTGGCTAAACTAGCATTGTTAGTTTACATATAGGCATAGATTATCTTTTACATGACTGCTATTTTTGAACCTATTTGACAACATCGTACAGTACTTTAGGATATCACAAAATCTTCACATCCTTAGACCAACAATGCAAACAGAATTATAAATCGAATCTTTAATATGTAGTAAAAAAACTCAAGACGATATTGAAAATACTTGTTTTATGTTCAACTTTGGATTTATCAAAGCCTTTTAGTGCTACACCTGCATTATGGCAATTATTTAAGGCATTTTATGAAGAAAATCATGAATTGTTAATCATTCCTTATCAGGGTAATACTATAGATTCGTTATGGTGGAAAAGCTATCAAAATCCTAATTATTACAAAGGATTTGTATTAGAAAAATTACTCAAAAAATTTAAAGGAAGGCATACTAATGGGAAAGGAAAAATGATTCCTCGAATCGCCAGGAGTGTGGCCAAGCCTAGTATTGTTAAACTAATGAAAAAGATATTGAATGAAGAAAAAGACATAGAAGCAGTTTTATTGATAGCAGTTCCATTAAATCAGTTAAATGGATTACCTAGTGAAATAAAAACTATTAAAAATCTGCCAATAGTCTATTATGATTTAGATCTACCCACATCGTTACCAAAATATGGCGGGTTTACATTTAATTATTATGTGGACGCAAAGGTAAATGATTATGATTCATTTATAATTACGTCTGAGGGTTCAAAAGATGATCTTTTACAACTCGGCGTTAAAAAAGTTCATTTTGTTCACTTTGGGGTTGATCCTACTGTATATTCTCCTATAGATATAGAGAAGAACACCGATTTTTTCTTTTTTGGAAATGGCGGTAAATCTAGAATGAATAATATTGATATAATGGTGACCCAACCTTCAAAAATTTTAAATAAAAGATTTCTCGCAAGTGGAAGAGATTTGAACATTAATCTTGGCAATACCGAATTAATTTCACCGCTTTCTTTTACTCGGTGGAAAATTCAATGTTGTCAATCTAAGATCAACTTGAATGTGGTAAGAGAATTACACGCGAATGTTTATGCCACATCAACATCAAGACCATTTGAATTAGCTGCAATGAGATGTTGTATAGTATCTGCTCCATACAAGGGATTAGAGAATTGGTTTGAAATAGGAAAGGAAATGTATATTATTAATTCACTTGAGGAGTGCATTGATACATACCAAATGCTTTTGGATAATGAAGATCTTCGAAATAAGGTATCGACGGCTGCATACAATCGAGTTCAGAAGGAACACACATCAAAGCATAGGGTAAGGGAAATCGTAAACATACTAAATAAGATCTAATAGTTTCTTTTAACTAGATTCTAAATTCGAGGAGAGGGAAACACATTAATTAGCAGTTTGTTACCTTTCAAAAAAGTAGACTCAATATTTTCACATGAGTAATTAAATT
>JAKDMR010000204.1 GCA_030452275.1 Candidatus Nitrosocosmicus sp.
ATAATTTTCACAATATTTAATATATTTTTAATGGTCAAGACCATAATCTAAATTTCAGGTCATTTCTAACTATATTGTTACAATTTATACAATCGATTATCTTCAAATTGGAGACAGAAATTCTCAAAATATTATTAATACATATTACGTAATGCACGTTTGATTCTTGATCATGAGATGCAGGATCTTTAGGTGAGACAGAGTTTGGTCCTAAATTACTATAAGGCTTGTCCAATCAGCCAAATTTCTAACTAATACGCCAGATCATAACCGGCAGATCGATGCTATGTGCTTTAAGCAAGATCAAAGAGGGAAAATTCAGCAGAAATAGGTTCAATTTTGGAAAAACTGGATACAGATCAGTTTCCCATCATTTGTTCTATTTGGTAATGATAAATATTATTCAAAAGCAAAATATAATGATGCTCGACAAAGGGCTAAAACTAATCCAAGTTCAATAATACCAAAGTTATAATAAAGTCAGATGTAAACCAGCATATTATGACCATGGATGGCGGTAATAGAAGAGATGTAAATATGGAACAAACTGTAAATGATTTAGTACAGGAATCAAAGTTACTTGAAGCTTATTATAATGATATAGTAGCAAAAGAGTCCGTATTAAATCGACTGTATGAAGAGTCCCACAACTCCTTTGAAGCTTTAAGATCTTTGTCTTTAGAATCTGAAACACTATCATTAGTTCCGCTAGGAATAGGGGTTTACGTTAAGAGTCTTATTTATCCTATTGAAAAAGTTCTAGTAGGCATAGGCGCTGGAGTAGTAGTTGAAAAGAAGAAGGATGATGCTGTCAATTTCATAGAACAACGCATAAAGGAATTTGAATTGGCTACACAGCAATTATCAACTCAAAAACAACAGATTTCGCATCGCATGTTGGAAATACAAAATACAGTAAATTCTTATGTTGGGCAAATGCGAAGCCACGATGAATCAACACATTCACATCAACAATCACATTCACATTCACACTAGCTGCTGTCAAGATCCAGCGAAGCTAAAGTTTTAGATTATGTATTTGGGATGCATGTATGTTCGATAAATTAAAACGAGCATTCTCCAATGCTGCCAAAAGCATTAGTCAAAGGGAACTGTCTGAAAAAGATTTGGATGAATGTCTCTTTGATCTAAATATTGCCCTTTTGGAGAGTGATGTTTCTCAAGAAGTTATAGATGATTTATCCCAGCAAATAAAAGGCAATCTGGTGGGTATGAAATTACAAAAGGATGAAACCGCGGAACAAATTATTGCGTCTACTCTAAAAGATAATTTTTCGAAGATTCTGGCCAAAGCAGGATCAGTTGATTTGATTTCTGCGATTAATGCAAAGAAGGACCGCAAAGGTGGACCATTTAAGATTGTATTTTTAGGAATAAATGGAACAGGAAAGACTACCACTGTAGCCAAGGTAGCTAATTTACTAAAAAAATCTGGATTCTCCATAGTGATTGCCGCCGCTGATACTCACAGGGCTGGGGCAATAGAGCAAATTTCTTCTCACGCAGAAAAGCTATCTATAAAGGTGATATCTCAAAGATATGGTGCCGATCCATCTGCTGTTTCCAGGGATGCATTAGAGTACGCTAGCAAACACTACATTGACGTTGTATTAATTGATACTGCGGGCAGGATGCAAACTGCAAAGAATCTAATGGATGAAATTGGAAAAATTGTAAAGGTTATCAGACCTGATATTAAGCTATTCGTTGGTGATTCGTTATCAGGTAATGATACAATTAATCAAGCCCGAGAGTTCTTTTCATATACCGAATTTGATGGTGCAGTCCTGACAAAGACTGATGCTGATGCAAAAGGCGGATCAGCAATATCAATATCTTACATTACCTCTAAACCGATTATTTATCTAGGTGTCGGTCAAGGATACGATGATATCATCAGGTTTAACAGAGAAAGATTTGTTGAAACTATTTTCAATAATGAGTCTCTTCTTGATTCTTATCGTGATACTCAAACATCATTGCCAAATGAGAATTACGTGGTCCCTGATATTGAAGATGCTGATGATGGTAAGGAGACGGTTGATCAATTAAAGAATGATGTATTAGAAGAAAGGGGAATGCTTCTTAATCAGGATTTTATTTCAGAAAATCATCAGGATTCAAAAGTACTTTTAACCAAAAATAGCTCTGAAGTGTTACCAGGTCTTTCAGGAAAATCTATGAATGACGAGTTGAATATAGATTCATCATCTTCTTCCAATCCTCTTGTTGAACAACAGGAATCGTACTCTGAAGGAAACTCTACAAGGAAAATTGAAAAAATTTCTGAGACTATAGAAGTAGAAGAGGAAGAAGAAAAAGAAGAGGAAGAAGAAAGGAAGGAACAAGGTGAGAAAAAAAGCCGATTCGGGTGGTTTAAGAAAAAGAAATAGATATTTGAAAGCATTAAATTAAAGATTTTTTTCAAAACTAATATTGAAAGAAGATATCTTGAGTCTTCAAGATTTGAGGTCTGATCAAATTTTAGCCGTACTGGATCACGCATCATCCTTGAAAAACCAGTTCAAATCAGAAGGTTGTAATTCTAAATACTTGAATGGAAAAATCCTGGGAATGATTTTTCAAAAGCCCTCAACAAGAACGAGGATAAGTTTTGAAACAGCAATGCTTCAATTAGGGGGACATGCGATAAATTTGTCTTTTAGCGATTTACAGTTATCTCGTGGTGAATCAGTAGAAGACACTGCTAGGACTGTTTCTTTGTATGTTGATATCATGATGGCTAGAGTTTATGATCATATAGATATCGAACAATTATCAGAACATTCTACCATTCCAGTAATAAATGGTTTATCAGATTTATTTCATCCCTGTCAAATTCTGGCGGACCTACTCACTATTAGCGAATATAAGAAAAAATTGAGAGGGATCAATCTGGCGTTTATCGGAGATGGCAATAACATTTGTAATGACTTACTCTTAGGTTGTTCAAAATTGGGAATTAATATTCAAGTTTCTACTCCTATAGGTTTTGAGCCACCGGATTGGGTGGTAGAAATAGCGAGAACATCATCTAAAAAAAATGAATCTATTCTATTGATAACATCTGATCCTACCGAAGCAGTTATTGACGCCGATGTAATAATTACCGATACCCACATTTCGATCGGAAAAGAAAATGAGCTTGACAGTCGAGAAAAAATATTCTTCCCCAAATATCAGGTCAATGATAAATTGATTAAATATGCAAAAAAAGATTTCATCTTCATGCATTGCATGCCGGCAAAGAGAGGGAAAGAAGTTACATCTCAGATCATTGATGGCCCTCATTCTGCCGTTTGGAGCGAGGCCGAAAATCGTTTGCATATACAAAAAGCCTTATTGATCAAAATCTTGGGAGATTCATACGCACAGAATAAGAACCATTTCTAAATAATAAAGCATCAAATACTTTAAAATATTCTAAATTTTGAAATAATTGCATATGACAAAGTTTTTGGTCGATAAGACCATAAAAATTCCCGAAGGTAAATTAAAAAATATTACTGCCGGAGGTAAAGAAATCGTAATAGCTAATGTTAAAGGTGAATACTATGCAATTAATAATATATGCACTCACGCAGGAGCTGAATTGCATGAGGGAATATTAGAAGGCAATGAGCTTGTCTGTCCATGGCATGGTGCTAAATGGAATGTTCAAACTGGTGATCTTATCTGGTTTCCCCAAAAACTAAAAAACCAGCAGTCATACAATGTGGTGATTGAGGGCGATAACGTATTTGTCGAAATATAATGTTAGTAGTAAAAAGACTGCCGCAAAACAAGGTAAATATATGTGAAAATTAATGAGTTTATTTCGACACTGCCTAAAACGGTAATAACCGGGGACAGTGTTGTCATTCCTGATGATTTTATTAGAAGGATGTTCTCAATTTCAAACTTAAGTAAAGATGATGTATTTTATCATCTCGGTATTGGTACCAATCCCTCGACATTACAGATTGCCATAGAAGAATTCAAAGTTAAGAAGGCAGTGGGAATAGATATTAACGCCACAGTTATTGATGAAATCAAATTAAAAACCAAAATCATCAAAAATGTTTATGCCTTTCACGAAAACGTTTCTAGTTGTTCCTTATCCGAGGCGACCGTGATTTTTTCCTGGTTCACAGATGAAAAAATAAACAAGTTATTATCCGAAAAATTTGAATCAGAGTTAGATAATGGTGCTAGAATTATTTCTATATGGTCTCCGCCAGCTCTTTTTTTACCCGACAAAATTGATTTTCCAATAATAGTGTGTGAAAAACCATTCAAAATTGGAGTTGACATTAAAGATCAACTTAAAGCAATCTACAAAAGCGATTGTATTGATTTTACAGCCTCTTGGAATTTGGCTGACCGGTACATTAAATCTTTTGGAACGGTTGACGCTAGCCATCATCGATTCTTGAATATCTTACAAAGTTTGATAATATGGTTTAATGCAAGAGATTTAGGAATAGCATGTGAAAATGAAATTCCGCCTCCAGTGAAAAGCTATGTAGGAATATTGAAATATTTTTTTAATATAGATCTGACTGATTTTTATAAAGAAGAAAAGTGAATTTATTAAATAAATTTTGAAATAGTTTTGTTGGATTTGAATCATGTTATTATTT
>JAKDMR010000205.1 GCA_030452275.1 Candidatus Nitrosocosmicus sp.
TACATACGCTAGACAGAAATAAAGCTCTTTTGACTAATTACGCAAGAGATCTAATTTCAATTTATGATATTTTTTTGGTCGGAACCCCCGTCTGAAAGGAGACATTCGAATCCCAACCACCTCGCTTATTTTGGATCTTCATACGACAAGATTAAGAGCAATAGTCAGAAAATTTCTACTAGAACAGAGTTTTAAGGCATCAGATCATAATTAGTAAACATTTTCATCACAAATGAGAATATTCGCTTTATCTCCATTTTCTTTGTTCGACGGAACCAAATTTATTACTCGCAACCTATATGAAAAAATTATTCCTTCTGTATCTTAATTAGATAGCTAGACAGTTAATCTCTATACTCGAATGCGTGATAAATATCTGTATTTACGCTTTTGGTACTAAATCTATACTAATAATCTTAGAAAATAGGGACTTGCCGCCGTGCACGGTAGTGTGACTCCAAACCTTGATTCAAGACTATTTGATGCATTTGGTGTAATAATTTTACATTACAAATTGTAAATCTGCATAATGGAGATTTCGTATGAGATAACAGTTCATGATAAGAGTGATAACATATTATACTATACTATGCTCTCCATGACCATTTGCCTGATGTACAGATGAGAAAAAGGCACTCACGATAGCAGCGGGGTGATCACGACCTGCTAAACTAGTTACGTCATTAAGATGATATCAACCTTTTTAGATCCAAAAAAACTTCCTTGGCAATCTCGCCACTTGCTAATCGTATCTTGAGTATCTGTTCCGGATCGTTCTCATTATTGGATGTGCCGTTTATCCGCGTCTTCGTCAATGCTGCGGCAAGGGCCGATATAAAAGAACTAGTAACCCCAATACCAACAAACATGATGATCACTCCCACTATTCTGCCAACCTCCGTGGCTGGATTGGGTCCGAACGTTGCTGTAGATGTAGTTTGGATTGTCCACCATAGGGCATCGCCCATAGTTGTTATCCGTGAATGGGCCGCCTTATGTTCTGCAGAATAGAATAGAAATGTGGTGATGATCAGAGTCAAAAAAAAGATTATGAATACTTGCATGAGTACATGTCCGCCCAGCATTTTTGATTTTTCCTCTAAAGAATGTGATAGCTTAAGTACGTATATTATCGCTAATAATCTCAACATTATTCCTACTGTAATGAATCCGTCAGAAATATCGGATCCTTGAGCAGCCAATGCAAAAACTACAATCGGTATCATACCAGGTATTTCGTACCAATTCTTGAACAAAAATCCACTCCTCTGCTTGGATTCCTTTATTCTTCGGCAAAAACTGAATACGATTAGACCGACTACCAGGAAATCAAAAGAATAAATAATACCCCTTGGAGCACTAGCGGGTAAAGTTTGAAACAATCCAACAAGTACAACTATATCCACGATACTAAGAAGAACAATTAGAATGGATCCTATTTTCCTTTTCATGGCCCCATAAAGGTACTAAAACTAATAAGACTTGCCCTTCTTACCTCTTCACTACCGCTTGCACAAACTAAATTTCTGTTAGATTGTTTATCATGATATCTGAGAGTGCAATATTTAGGTAATTATGAGTCCAAGAAAATAAAAGTCTTTTACCATTTAGTTTTGTTTTGTCAACCTCCATGCTGGAAGGTCGTTATCTAGGCTTGATATCTTTTATTGAAAAATGTTGAAACCTATTGATCAACAGTCCCCATACGAGAAAAGGTGAATAATGCTACCAGTAGAGTCATTCCAATAACTTATTTAAACTATTACTACTAGAAGAGAAATCAAATATCATCTTACAGTATTGAATTAGGGGAAGAGACAGACCCGATCACCATCTCATTGTCAAAGACTATAAAATTCAACATTACCAAATCTTATCAGTATACATCCAAAAAACTCAAAGATTATTCATAAACATATGATTAAAAAACAAATAGAATCAAATATATGGAATTCTCGTCTGGCTATCTAATTTTAATAAAAATAAATTGTCTAAGAACAAAATGGAAGATTAGAACCCGAGTTATATTTTAACAATTCTAGCATTTATTTCTAGTTCTCCTCAAAAACAAATCTCCATCCATAATTGTTTTCCAATAATTGTAACAATATTGGATCACCACCACTTAACATCTTAAAATTAGAGATATTCAACTTCCCTAAATCTTTGAAAAAGTTTTCAAATCCCGCCGGAGAGTAAAGAAACAACAATTTTCCCTCCTTCTCATCGACTTTCCTATAGGAAAGAGGAATATTTTTGTCAAATTTTAAAACTGATCCTCCATTTCCGGTAATATCTTCTTTCTGATATCTAAATAGGAATTTTCCCTCAATTATGTATATTAGTACATTCTCCTTACTTCTTACATGCATTGGTATTTCGGCTTCTTGCTCTGCTGGAAATATGCCCTCAATAATAGAATATTTTCCCTTAGTTTGCTCACCTGATACAAGTATTCTGTAATTTATGTCATTTAGATTGTATTGTTCATATGATTTTACACCATTATTATTCGAATTATTAGTGTTATTGGAATTCCTCTGGACCATAACCATATTAGCAAAACTGATTGATAAAAATATTTTAGAGAAATAACATACAAACCACAAGAAATCGCTTTGAAATTAGAATTATCTACAATTTGGTATGATAAATCGTGGTAAGTTATCTAACATAATATTCATAATTGGTTGCGATAATCAAAGTGATTCGGTTGAAATTTTGGGTTTAGATAGTACATTTAGAATTTGACGTCATAGATTTCTTGGATTATATCTTATTTCCACAATAGACATATTTTGAAGTTTTAGATTTTCCGTTACTAATGAGAGAGAAAGTATGACATAGATATTGTTCAGTCCATCAATTTTTTTATCGTAATTAACATTAACTTGATTTTAATTAATCCTGTCGGTAAAGGGTTTTTCGATAATATTAGAGACGATTTCAAATTCAGTCAGGAGGAGTTGATTCAAACTGGCGGTACAGGAGCACAATTGGTGAGCTGTAAGATAAACATCAGGCCGGTATACATGATTTTATACACTCATGATGAATACTATGATTATGCGCAAGATAACTGGAGTACATCCTGTTTCAGGCGACAAAACGAAAATGGAATTGTCACCCGAGCAACATGAAGAACTACTCAGAGCATTGAAAACTCGGTTTGAGAAAAACATGAATCGTCATAAACATGTCGATTGGATAAAGGTACAAGCAAAGCTGGAAGCCAATACTGAAAAACTATGGTCACTCAATGAAATGGAAAGAACTGGCGGTGAACCAGATGTTGTTGGGCACGATAAAAAGACAGTCGAATTCATTTTTTATGATTGTTCAGCTGAAAGCCCTAAAGGCCGCAGAAATGTATGTTATGACCGTGAAGGGCAGGAGTCAAGGAAAGCGTTTAAACCAGTAAATAACGCCATTGATATGGCAGCTGCAATGGGTATTGAGCTATTAACTGAAAAACAATATCGAGAACTGCAGAAACTTGGAAATTTCGATACCAAGACGTCCAGCTGGGTAAAAACATCTTCTGATATTCGAAAGCTCGGTGGCGCCCTTTTCGCTGATTACCGCTACGGTAATGTCTTCGTGTATCATAACAGTGCGCCCAGTTACTATAACGTAAGGGGGTTCCGTGGCTCACTAAAGGTCTAAATTTGGATTGATTTTTGCCATGAACTATCTACTTCTTAAATGAAGGTTTGCCTGATGAAATGACATGATCAATATAAAATGAAAAGGAAAAACGTCTGTTCGGGTTTCCTCTGGGAATCAAAAATTGGATATTTCCGCTTAGTTAAAATTGAATCATTCGTGTTTATTTCAGGTGCAACGGCGTTAGATAAAAAGGAAATGTGTTAGAGTGCAAAAAGAAATAAGGTAAGTTAATTAGATGAGATGGCCGCAAGGGCCCAGCATCAGGAGTTGAATTTCAACCTGATTGCGATTGTGCCGTAGATTTATTATGTTCGAGCGTTACATGCAGTAACGTTGTTGATCATACAATCTTTGATAAGTTGGTCCAAGTGAGAGCTTTCGATTTGTGCAAAAACCATCCATGGTCGTGATTGTTGTATTTGTACCTGTGGTTAAAGCAACAACTGCGATAAATGACTAAATTGCCTAACACAACATTCAACTAGATGGTTTTATTCATTTTATGCATATAGATTATGCCATAGGGATTGGCAATGTAATAGGACATTATAATCGGCTAAGGAGGACGTTCTCTGATTTGGACGAAGTTCAGTAATTAACGTCCAAAATAATGCAATACCTATTTTTTGAATTATCGATAGTTTTTGCTCGCTATGAGAGGCTTGATTTACAAAAACCATTCGTATAGTTTGTTTTATTCGTTTTAATTGAAATGAGCGGTGGGTCGTATAATTCTTCTGCTTGTGTCCCTTATGAAACTCTGGCGTCTTGTCTTGCCTCTGTTATCCCTTAAAACATATAGAATTAATGAGGAAAAAAATATTTGGTTGCCATCTGGAACAATGAACCATATAAAAAATACAAAATATTTTTAATTGAGTATGTTGAATGCCCATCGTTGAGCCTTTCTGATCTTAAATAGACTTCTTGCGTAATTAGAACACGTTAGTCGTATCTTCCAGCCATCATCAT
>JAKDMR010000206.1 GCA_030452275.1 Candidatus Nitrosocosmicus sp.
GTAGTAGGAAAATTTTGTTTTTTAAGAAAAGTTAACCTGTGTCACTTGAGACACATACGCTTAATTAATTTCCCTTAATATATCTATACACGGTTCCATATATATGCAAATCAAACGGTCAACACGTTCAACCTCATTTGTAAGACAAATATCGTTTGATTTTTCTTCCTGTATTATCTTTAAAATAATTTAGAAATTGCGATATATTCACGTATCTTTTCATAAAGGCTGTTTGGACATTACGCAAGAGATCTATTATTCACAACGTACATTAATTGGTCTGTTGTATTCTATAACATGTCAATCCAAGATGAATCTGGTTATGTGTCCTTGTTAGATAGGTTACAAAATAAACTGGGAAATGTGGTAAAGAAGGAAGTTTCCAGACTTGAAGTTCCTGTTCCAAGAGTAATATGGGTTGGCCAACGAACAATTTTTAGAAATTTCATGGATTTTCCGAAGGCATTAAGACGTGATCCTGAAAAATTATTACTATATTTAAATAAGGAATTAGCATCTGCGGGATACATTTCTGGTGAACGGGTTATTTTTTTGGGCAGAAAACCAGTATCCTCATTCGGAGGTTTGATCGATCGATATGTAAAGGACTATGTTATTTGTCCTGTTTGCGGTAGCCCAGACACTAGGACAGAAAAAATTAAGAAGTTAGGCTTTATGATATGTGAAGCTTGTGGTGCCAGATCTTCTATAAAAAGTAATTATGCTTGATTGCTTGATTGCAAATCGCGATATCGACTGGATACAATATTCTCATCCTATTTTCTTTGCATCTGGGTGACGCTATAATCGATATGTAATTATTAGATTTAACCAAATTTATTATTATGGATAAAACTAAGAACAAAGATCAAGTAAAAAATGATCAAGATAATGATTGTCTGTTATTAGATGATAACGCTAATGAATCTAATCAAAATTTAGAAACTGAATTATCCATCGAAGATGTGACTGCCGAATTAAAGGAAACAAGAGACGAATTGGAACATTATCGAAAATTGTATGACGACACATTTAACAAATTAAAATATAGTTTAGCAGATTTCGATAATTATAGAAAAAATATTGAAAAACAAAACGCCTTGAGGATACTTTCAGTGAAGGCCGATATCTTGTCAACCGTAGTTAATTTACGCGAAGATTTTATACGTGCATTAGATACATTAAAACACCACAAAGTCGATATTTCGATTCTCGAAGGATTGACCAATATACTAAAAAATATTGATCTCTTTTTAGAAAAAGAAAATGTTCTAGAAATAAAAGCTTTGAATAGTGTTTTTGATCCTAACTTTCATGAAATTATAGGATTTTCTTATGTTGAAGATGATGTGAAAGAAAATATTATTACTAAGGAAATTAGGAAGGGTTATTTATTGAATGATCGTGTTCTTCGTCCGAGTTTAGTAGAGGTTTCCAAAAAGATAATTAAAAATATCGATAATGATAATAAAGAGGATACAAAAGGAGATGAAGTTTAATGGGAAAAATAATAGGAATTGATTTAGGAACTAGTAATTCTGCCGCTGCTTCTTTGATCGGTGGAAAGCCAATTATAATACAGGCTGCTGAAGGCGCCTCAATAGGAGGGAAATCCTTTCCATCGGTAGTTGCATTTTCGCAAGATGGCCAATTAATGGTTGGGGAACCTGCTAGACGTCAAATGCTTTCAAATCCTGAGGGAACTGTTATTGCCGCTAAAAGGAAAATGGGCACTGATTACAAGTTTAAAGTATTTGGGAAAGAGTATACTCCGCAACAAATATCTGCATTTATTCTTCAAAAAATCAAGAAGGATGCTGAAGCATTTCTTGGTGATACGGTCGATAAAGCTGTAATTACTGTTCCTGCTTACTTTAATGACAATCAGAGACAAGCAACAAAAGATGCTGGAGAAATTGCCGGACTAGAGGTAGTAAGGATAATTAATGAACCCACCGCAGCTTCACTAGCATTTGGATTAGATAAAGTCCACCATGATCTCAAAATTATGGTCTTTGATTTTGGCGGAGGAACCTTAGATGTTACCATTATGGAAATGGGCGGTGGTGTATTTGAAGTCAAGAGTACTTCAGGTGATACTCAACTTGGTGGTACGGATATGGATAATATTTTGATAGATTATCTTGTAAATGAATTTAAAAACCAGTCTGGAATAGACATCAAAAATGATAAAGCAGCGATGATGAGGATTAGAGAAGCTGCAGAAAAAGCAAAAATTGAATTATCAAATATAGTCACCACGGAAATAAACCTACCATTTTTGGCATACGATCAATCTACTGGTCCAAAGAACTTTGCTATTCCTTTGAATAGAGCAAAATTGGAGGAATTATTGCGTCCAGTAGTAGAACGATGCAGAAATCCAATGCTACAATCTATCAAGGATGCAAAATTGGCAGCTTCTGATATCGAAAAAATAGTTTTGGTTGGTGGCCCTACTCGAATGCCAATAGTAAAAGAATTTGTAAAATCTGTCATGAACAAGGAACCTGAACGTGGAGTTGATCCAATGGAAGCAGTTGCGTTGGGAGCTGCAATTCAAGGTGCAATAATTTCAGGTGAAGTATCCACTGATATTTTGTTGGTTGACGTCACTCCTTTGACTCTTGGTGTGGAGGTTATGGGTGGACTCAAAGAAGCTCTAATTGAACGAAATACTACCATTCCTACCAAAAAGAGTAAGGTGTTCACTACCGCTGCAGATTATCAGACCGCAGTAACTATTCATGTGGTCCAGGGTGAGAGAACTATGGCTTCTGATTGTGTTTCACTAGGCATGTTTAATTTGTCGGGTATACCGCCTGCTCCTAGAAGTGTTCCACAAATAGAGGTTACATTTGATATCGATACTAACGGAATTTTGAACGTGACCGCCAAAGATCTTGCTACATCCAAAGAATCAAAGATTACTATATCAGCAAGTTCTAAATTATCCAAAGAAGAAATCGAAAAATTAAAGAAAGATTCAGATGCATTTGCTGAAGTAGATAAAAAGAAACGAGAAGAAGCAGAATTAAAGAACGAATCAGACAATTTACTATATTCTGCAGAAAAATTGATTAATCAAGACTTAAAAGATAAAGTAACTCCAGAGCAAAAGGATAAAGTAAATAAATCAATCCAAGAATTAAAAGAATCGATAACAGCCAATAATGTGGAAGCCATAAAAACAAAAATAACCGATCTAAAGAATGCATTAGCTGAAATAAGTACAGCTGCATATCAGGCGGTTCAACAAAATGCTGCTAGCGCTTCAAGCCCAAGTGATGTGGGGTCCGATACTCCTCCTCCAAGTGATAGTACTTCTAATCAAAATCCTGAAAACAACGATCCTAAGTCTGGTGCAGCGGAAGACGCCGCCGCCGCCAATAAATCAAATAATACTTGAATGAGAGAATAATTACACACTTAATTATTTTTGTGATTTGTTATGAGTAAAAAAGATTATTATGATGTACTTGGAGTTCAAAAAACTGTTACTAAGGATGAGTTAAAATCTGTATACAGAAAACTTGCATTAAAATATCACCCCGATCGCAATAAATCGCCTGAAGCAGAAGAAAAATTCAAAGAAATTTCTGAAGCATATGCTGTACTATCCGATCAGGAGAAACGTAAACGATATGATACATATGGTCATGTGGGTAATGAGGAGGTATTTAGGGGATCTGAAGACAATTTCGCAGAAATTTTTAAAGATATTGGCTTTGGTAATGTAGGCGATATTTTTGAACAGATTTTTGGTAGAATGAGAGGTGGTGGCGGTGGTTTTAATAATGATCCCTTTAGCTTCAATTCAAGATCCTCAAACAGAAGAAGAAGAGGCAGAGATTTACTATATGACGTAAACATGACTTTAGAAGAAGTGGTTAAAGGTAAGAAGGAAGAGATACAAATTCCAACAATCGAAGACTGTTCGGTTTGTTCCGGGACAGGTGCTTCTCCAGGAACTTCACCAAAAATTTGTCCGACATGTAACGGCCAAGGACAAACACGCAGGGTCTATAACCAAAATCAATTTTCCACCTTTATTTCATTAGATACCTGTAATACCTGCAACGGAGAAGGCAAAATACTAGAAAAACCTTGTAATACTTGTCATGGTAATGGTAAAGTTAGAAAAACCGATAACCTAAAGATCGATATACCTTCTGGTGTTGAGGACGGTGTAACACTAAGAATTTCTGGAAAAGGAGAAAGTATTCAAGGTGGAATGAATGGTGATTTATTGGTACGCGTACATGTACTCCCGCATCAACTTTTTAAAGTACTTGATGATGGAGATTTGATGTATAATTATGATGTTTCATTCATTGACTTGATATTAGGAACGGAAACAAGGGTTCCAACCATAGATGGAACTGAAAAATTGAAGATTCCTGCTTGTACCAAAGCTAATGCCGTTTTTAAAATCAAAGGAAAAGGTTTGCCAAGATATGGAAAATTTGGGAGAGGGAGCCA
The DNA here is from genome assembly GCA_030452275.1 of Candidatus Nitrosocosmicus sp. Lineage (GTDB taxonomy): Archaea > Thermoproteota > Nitrososphaeria > Nitrososphaerales > Nitrososphaeraceae > Nitrosocosmicus. Next base: position 4,483 of record JAKDMR010000206.1, read on the forward strand.
ATACGTAAAAATCGAAGTAAAATTGCCTGATAAGATTAATGATGCCCAAAAAAATCTATTAAAAGATTTGTCAAAGGAATTCAAAAATAATGAACTATAAAAACTATTTTTCATACAAATTTAGATC
>JAKDMR010000207.1 GCA_030452275.1 Candidatus Nitrosocosmicus sp.
CAATATATTATTAAATAGGATTTTCTCATACTGAAAATTCAAGTAATGGGGAAGAAAAATTTTAAATACAAACAACCTAAATCACACCTCTATGACTTTACAGGAAGTTAAAGTAGCGGGTCAGGAAGATGAAAGTGCTATTATGGATGTTTTGAAATTGGCATTTGCAGCGGACCCGGTTTCCCTATGGATTTGGCCAGAACCCCATAGATATCACTCAAGTGTTAAGAGCTTCGCGAAGGCATATGGAGGAAAAGCGTTTTCTAACAAAACTGCTTATTTCGTTGGAAACTATTCGGGCGCGGCTCTTTGGCTACCTCCAAATGTAAATCCGGATGTTGATACTATGATGGAAATATTACAAAGGACAGGATCCGAAGAAGCCAAAAGAATTGGCCCTGAAGTATTTGAGAAAATGGGCAACTTTCACCCTAACGAGCCTCATTGGTATTTGCCCCTTCTTGGGGTCGACCCGCTTTACCATGGAAAAGGGGCTGGTACTGCGCTTATGAAACACGCTACCGCTGCATTTGACAAGGAGAATATTTTGGCATACCTTGAGTCTTCAAATGAACGAAATATTTCACTTTATAAACGACATGGTTTTGAATCGCTTGGTATTATTCAAGAAAATACATCACCTTATATTTTCCCAATGATTCGTCAGCCAAAGACATGATTGTTATATAAGTAACGAATATTCTATTTCAAAAGATTTCGGATGATTGAATGCAATATTACAAAAGATAGACTGTCCGCTTTTGCATGTGTTCTAATGATCTGGAAGATTAAGTCCGAGTGGTACAAGATGGTATTTTTTCTTATAGCATCTTCTCTGATGATGGTGGATTTATCAGAGATGTAAGAAAATTTACCCCATTAGTCTCCTATTTTGCTAAGCATCTCGTTAAAGTATTTGTCATCTTTTTTGCAATTTGGGAATAAAAAAGTGATAAAAATACGTCGATCCTTTTGTGAAAGTTTTGGCGATGGTATATCCTCTAATTTAAACACCTGTTAATATCGATAAGACAACTACGAACATTAGTTTGAAACGTGGTCTATTCAATATTTCATAATATGTTAATCTTTTAGATTTGAATTAATCTAAAAATCTGTCAGTTTAAGATCAGTTTTTGCGTTTTTCTCAGTAAAATCTTTAATTCCATTTCTCAGTTTCTGATTCCACAAAACGAGACAGAAAAAGAAAAAAACTGAAATCGAAGATTCTGAATCTTTGTCTATTATCATCTTGGCCTCCCCTCCCTCCAAACTATTACAACAGTCAACTAACATCTTTAGCAATTGTTCTCTATCATCTTTATGAAGAGAGTATAGCAGACCGCGCCATCTTTCGCAAGTTTTATCAAACAATGTTTTTGCCAGAGGTTTGTGTCTTTCCAATCCAATCAATTCTTCTTTTATCGAGTCTTCAGTGACATTATCCTCCTCTTTGGACAACTTCAAAAGCGTCTTATAATTATGGAACAAAGCGCCCATCATGATAGGCTCTATTGGCACTGGTCTGTTGGCATTAGATAGATATTGAGTATACAGTTTGGCGTTTTCAAATATGGTATCAAACGCTTGTTTATCCTTCTTGGTTAGTATCTCTTTCTTAAATTCGGTCCACTTCAACCTCTCAATCTGAATCAGTTGTCGAAATGATGGCATGCTGCGACCCATGTGACATGAATCGAGTAGTATTGATTTAACCTTTACGCATATATACGCTGCGTATGGAAAAAGGCTAAAAAACTGACATCATTATGAATTTGGAATATATGGTCTAAAAAAAATTCTTGTCCCAAAAAGAAGTATGAAACATGTTTGTTAAGATGGCGACAGCCCCAAGCCAAACAAACGCGAATTCACTTTCATGGTTACACCTATCCTGTATATATTGTCTGGAAAACCTCTCGGTTAAGAGCTATGTAAATGATAAGATATGTTCATCTGTAAACTGATTGTGCTTGTTTAGATTCATTTGAATTATGAAGGCATAGAGAATTGTCAAGAAACATCTCAGCAATTTTGTTGATATGAAAAGAAGCACAATTAGTTTACAGAAAGAATGTAACATATTCTTTACACAACTGTTAAGTAAAAAGGGAGAAAAAAGCATATGTATGCTCAGTCTATGAAAAACGTTTTAGCCCTGATCGGAAGCGCTGCGACATCATCGGTCAACCATAAATTGATTGAATATATCCTGTTAGAAGCTAGGGATCTTTTCCAGGTAACGGTTTACGACCGGCTGAAAACATTGCCGCACTTTGACCCGAAACGGTCTCTGGAACATGTCCCGTCAGAGATTACGGAGCTACGTAACCTTATACAGGGTGCGGATGGAGTCATAATCAGTACTCCGGAGTATGTGTTTAGCATACCTTCAGGGTTAAAGAACATCATAGAATGGTGCGTGGCAACCACCGTCTTTTCAGGAAAACCCTTGGGAATCATAACCGCTTCCACAAGCGGACTTAAAGCTCATGAAGAATTGCAATTGATCATGCATACCCTTATGGCTACCTTTACACCAGAAACCACTTTACTGATCCAAGGTGTTAAGGGAAAAATTGATGCAAACGGGACCATTATCGATATCCAGACCACAGAGGGCCTACAACACTTAGCAAAAGCCTTGTTTACCTTGATTGGTACCGGATCAAAGTAGAAGAGTAAAAACAGCCAGTACTTGACTACTGCAACGCTTTTACAACAGTATAACTATGTAGCACAAAAAAGGATCATGAATCTTAAGTACTACCTGTATTTGGATTCAATAGCTCTGCTCCTTGATCTTTGAATCACAGGTGGTAGCACCGGTTTTTTCTACTATAATCTTGACTAACTTGAAAGTCAACCGTTTGATGTCTTCTGAAGCATGCTTTGGTTCTATCTATATACTATTAGAGAAATTTCATTATAATCATCAACCAATATCAATAGGCCGATGTAGCTTCTGAAGTTAGAGGACAAACAGTAGAATTTGGCAGTCAGGTTCAAATGCTGGTGTTTTCAAGTGGCTGTAAATACTAAAGGGGGCAGCATATCATATGATAAGACAGAAAGATTACCATTCAATATTTGAGAAACATGTCCGCTATTGACTAACTCAATAAAATATGGATTTCATAACCTATGTTGTTAATTCTAAACGCCCATGGCTTATCTAATTGATCCGTAAGTTCCGGTGGTGTGGTAGCAATAAAAGCTGCACAATTCGGTCAAGCATTGCGGCCTTTGGATCGGAAAACTAACTAAAACCTTTAAGCTAATGCTTATGTATATGGATACTGTTGACTAGATGCACGTTTTGTACACGAGGACTTAACCCCACATATGTCCGCTCTGGCAGCAATGGAAAATTCAAAAAGATAAGTTATACATGCTAAACTGTAATATTCACTTCGATCAAAAACTGTATACAGAAAATGTACTCGCTAACGATTCAAAAACAAGTCCAAATTGGTCTCAGAATTCCAAACAAACTACAATGCTCCGGCCGGGATTTGAACCCGGGATCTGCGACTCGAAAGGGGAACGTTCCCGGGTTCAAATTGTATTTGCTTTCCCAAGAATTAGAACGAAAGACCGCAATGCAACATTATAGATATGCTACTCAGTATAATTATATATTAACTAACGGTAATCTATCAGAGCTATTTGCCTATCCCGATAGTAAACGAAAACACATTATGAAAGCTTTAGCCGCTTATTCAAAATATACTGGTGAATATGAAAAGTGGCAGCAAATTAGAAAGAACTATCAGCTAAAATGGTCTTCGGGTGCCGATTCGTTAGCCGGATTTCACAATATATTAAAGGAAAATGGTGATTTTGATAAGATGATTGAATGGGTATGTATCAAGAGAAAAGAATATTCACGCTTTGCTAATATCCTTATGTTTAATGTTCTAACCGGACTAAGACCAACTGAAGCAATTGATTCTTTTAATTTATTACTCTCTATCAAAAAGCAAGAATACTTATCAGAGGATAATAAATTACTCCAACATTACAAATTCCCTGAGATATTCTTAAGACGAACTAAAAAGACTTTTATTTCCATAGTAAATACCACAATTCTATCTCTACTAGAAAATCAAAAACCCTTGACATATGACACGATTAGACTTTCAATTTATAAACACAATGAACAATTTAAGATGTCTTATTGCCGCAAAATATTTGCAACTTTCCTAAGAAATGAAGGATTGGAATCAGAAATAATCGATATGCTCCAGGGTCGAATTCCTAATTCAATATTTGTTAGGCATTATTATAGGCCAAGTATAGATAAGTTTGACGAAATTAGAACCAAATTAAACAAGTTGTATCATATGATGATTGAAAAATAAGACCACTGGAGAATCGATAGACTTCGTCTCTATCGCTAAAGTAATCTGTCAACCTAAGGTATAGATTTGTAGGGATTCCGTATTAACAGATTCACTTGATAGTTTAGTTGGTCTATGTATTTGTTGACTACTCCTTGCACCTAAATATACATGTAACATAAAATATCAAAATTATTCAAAATTATTGAAAATGTATCTAATTTTTACCTATTTTTCCCCTAAATAATTCTGATGTTTAT
>JAKDMR010000208.1 GCA_030452275.1 Candidatus Nitrosocosmicus sp.
ATTACAGAGGATGAATGTAGTGAATGTTGACGAAGGCTTGGAGACTTAACTTAGGTTCCTGTGAACTAGAGGTTTGAAAATTCGAGTCAAATTTGTTTCACATACCACCGAACCCCTATACCATACGGAACATAATCCCACCGAAGGAGCTGAAAATATGACCATAGAAATAAGTTCATAAGATATTCTAATTGAATCAGATAACTATTGAACATACGTTCGACAATACACTACTTATAGAAACCGCGAGTTTTTTAACAAATAATAATATTAATCAATTGTTGGATCATTTACTCTTTAATCAGTTAAAGGAATCTAATTTTAAAAGTCCGGAGATCTCTGATGTGGCATAAGATCAAAATCAGGTTCTTGAAATTTTAAAAACGGGAACTGACAGATGTGAAAAAAGCGCTTGGGCCTATTGGGATGCGGAAATCTACCAATGGGCTTCAAAATATTATGTTGAAACATTAGAACTCATTAAACAAAAGATGGTAAAAGAAAGAGGGGTATCCTGCAAAGTGTTAGTAGATGCAAATTCTGAGAACATTAACTTTCTGAAAACACTCGATTTCATGGAAATTAGACACCTAGAAGGATTGAGAGGTAATTTTGGATTGTATGATGAAAGATTATACATGGTAGTTATAATGCAAGATAAACACGACGACAGACTTTTACAAACTTTCTTTAGCAATTCAAAGTCATTGGTTGACAAACAGATTTCTATTTATAATGATTTGTGGAATATGGCTAAACCTTTATCGTCGCGGATCAAAGAGTTAGACTATCAAAATACTACAGGATATGACAAATCCTTACTTGGAATTAAGAATATTCAAAACGAAATCAATTTTGTTTCACTTACCGCCGAACCCTTATACCATACGGAACTTAATCCCACCGAACGCGCTACCTATGTATAGTAACGATATAGGAAATAGTTAAGTAACCTTGTCTATTAATTTGCTTGGATTTTGGTAAATAAAAAGAGATGAGACTTTATCCAGCCCTTCTGTGGTTCTTATTGTCTTACCTTGTTAGAAGTCTAAGATATTACCTGACTATCCTGCTCTGTAGATTGACCTTGGAAAATGGGAGAGTCAGAATACATATTTCCAGCACCTGATTGTCCACCTGCAATATTACCTGAATTCTCTTGAACCTGGATGTTTATGTTTTTTCCAGAGCCAAGTATTCTCTCAAATGATGGAGTTTCATTTTCCGCATTTACAGTAATTGAAACACTATCAGGTTCACTTGTCAATCCCTGCTCATTTGTAACTACAAGCTGAAAGACAGTCTTGCTGTGTGTTAATACTTGGTGCTGTAAAGGTGGGATTTACTGCAGTTGGGTCTTAATTCCAAACGAATAAAGCTGGTATCATAAAGTATTATTTTTATAATTTTAGCAATGCATCTAGAAGATAATCAAATCCTAGGAAATCTGTTTTGTAAAAATCCTTTAGGCCTACTACTACACGGTATGAGGACAATAAATCAAAAACCAACGAAGGAGAAGATGGTCGCAGTCAATGAAAAACGGTTATTCCGAAATTCCCTACAACGAATACCTAGTTATCAGGAGACTCGCTGAAGAGGTTTAGAATCAATCATTCGCCGACTATATCAAAGATGCACTGGAGATAAGAACTCGAGCAGACTTAGACGACTATGTAACTGTATGAAAATCATTTGAGTCTGCTGAGAAATTGATGGAATGGGTTTAAGGAAAATACTGTGGGATACAGTAAGATCATTTTTAAACCAGCCATCTACTATAATTTATTTGAAAAAGAGGAGCATCAAAGAGGATGGAGTTAGAGAAGAAACACTATGAAAATATAGAATTAGGCATATCATTTGATTATCCATCAGATTGGGTTGAGATAACTGATGAGAGCATAAAGAATTTTGGTGCAGATGTGTTGATGCACAGCGATTCGGTAATTTTTGGGTTTAAAAGAGTGAATGTAAAAATAAACTCCGAGGGTCCCATTGAAATGGCTATTGAAAAAGTATTAAAGGATGCAATTTACTTAGGAGAGACAATACTCGAAGAATCAAAGTTAGATAAATATCCTATTAGAAGTGGCCGCTCTGGAACTGTAATCGTAAAGAGATCGTACGATGATAAAAATATAGTTATACATGAAAGAACGTTTATCATAAATGACAAAAAAGATCGTGGTTTTATAACCTTATTTGAACAGGATCAACAAAATACCAAAAGCATAGATTCTGTGAATGTTCAGAATCAACTGGAAGAAATATTTGAATCGTTTAGGTTTTTGTAGCAATTTGCTAGAAATAGTTATTTGATAGATTCAAATGAGTTTGAAAAAGATGCAGTATTCCCAAACTCCAATCCATCTGATGAACTAGATAAATCCCTAGGGCATTGAGCTACATAAACTTCTGCGTTATCTCTGGTAGGGGTTTGGAGAACGATCATTACTACACAACCCCTCAAATCCAGGAGTTCCATGATCGGCACCTCACCCTCAGGAGTAATTACAATACTATAAATCGCAGGGTCCTCTCTAGTATAAAGCGTATCTCCGTGATCTATTTGTGTGGATAAAATAGTACGATTAGATGCAACAATTCGACTTCTACACTTTTACCCAAGTGGTTTGTAATTATCATCGTTCCTGATCGATAAACAGTATCTCCAAGAGTGTTTCTTATGTATGGAATCGAATGGAATTTATATATACCACTTGGAAGGGGATGATCAAGTGCATGTGTTGTAACGACACCCAAACCAAGCGTAGAAACCATAACAATCGTAATTGGAATGACTAAAAACAATTGGTAAAACAGCATATAAGTATATGAACCGTGTTGGAATTTACTTTCAGCAAAAGACTAATGGATTCGAATTTCCTATCGTGCCACTACTAGAACCAATCGGAGTATTAAGGGCATATTGACTAGTTTTAGGACCATATAACTATATTAATGCGTTATTTCTTATAATGGCTAGGGCTCCTTACAGAACGATATCATTACATGAACCACCGAACCCGCTACCCATTATAGTAACGAACGTTAGATGACTAAATCAATTATTGGTATTTCCAAAACATTCAAAAAAAATACAATTTTCTTAAGGTTCTACCAGTATTTCAGACTAGAAAGCTCCTCGAAACTTTAGCGGTTTGCATTCTAAATATGAAAAAACACGACTAACATCCTTCAGATCGCAAATTATTAACTATTGAATCGACCTTAGGTTGTAACCGATTTGTTTTATACCTTTCGTCCCATACCATAGGTTATAGCCTATGGTATATAATAGTAAAAGATGAACTATGGAAGAATACTTGTAGGAATTAGTGCAATCGATGAATCAAAGTAAGTAGCAGAGCATGCTATTGCTATTGCAAAGAACTGTAGATCGAAATTACACTTAATTACAGTATTTGATATTCCAGACTTTATACTTCAAAAGTTAATTCTGATAAATTGAGTCATCATCTTATAAAGGAGCGCGTAGAAAAATGAGGAATGGACTATTAGAGCTAAAGAAGAATGTAGGAATAGAAGGAGTATCAGTAGTAACTGAGTTGATCGATGAAAATATACATCCTGAGAAATCATTACTAACATGTTGTAAGAACAAAAATATTGATTTAATAATAATAGAAAAAGGTAAAGGAAAAGGAGAAAATTTCAAGGAACGGATGTTAGGTAGTACTGCACTTGAAATAGCAAAAAATTCCGATTGCAGTATCTTGATAATAAAGTGAAAAGTCTTTATTAATTATATTTAACTATGCTACTATTTGACTACTGAATAATGCTTGCTGAAGAAAAATTCCAAGCGAATCTAACATCATCCCCTACAAGAATTGAAGAAAATGCAAAAAAATAATCAAAATGAGGGTTGGAATTTGTATGACCTCTAGAGGCGAAGTGGGATTAATTGTTGCTGGTGTGGGAGTTACATCAGGTGCACTTTCTACAGACATTTATACTTCATTATCATGATGATGGCAGTTACTACAATTATAACACCAATCTGGTTAAAGAAAACCTATAAGAAGGAATTATCTTCTACAGATAAAGGCGAATCTCACATAAACATGTAAGCGAAAGGAGGATTTTTCTTTTAGAAATGAATAATAAATCCTTACTAAATTCCTGTCTTAGCCCCTCTTCCAGAAGTGTTATCCTTGTCCTTCGCAAACTGCTTTGATTGAGTGTTTGTCGATTGGGAAACTTTTGAATCGTATTTACTATTATGTAGTTGTTCTTCATTGACAGATGTAACACTATTTTTGCTATATCCTGTATATGACTCAGCAATAGTACTTTGGTTTCTTTGTTTCAATTCTTCAGCAACATATTCTCTGATTTTACTTGAATAGATGCGATTATCAATAGGAGGATTCTCTACCAACTTACCAGTTATTGATTTTGAAATGTCTTTGGCAAGCATGAAAGGCGTACCAGCCCTGCTAATTCCCCTTACAAGCTTTTCCCCATCGAACTTTTCAGAATTACCGCTCCTTTTTTCTACGGTTAATTTGGATAAGGACGATGATTGTTCTTCCGTAGTATTTATGTTCATCATATACTATTGTT
>JAKDMR010000209.1 GCA_030452275.1 Candidatus Nitrosocosmicus sp.
CCATGTTATTAAACTTGGTGGCAGATACATACTCTCCAAATGTTCTCTTTAGTGTTGAGAAAACAGTTTCAGCCATCCACCTGTGACCGTACTTTCTTTTTTTCTTCCATTTCAACAAGTCTTTTGTTTGACTTATTACTTCCTTGTTCCTTAATCTGTTGTTTTTTGGTGAAACTATAGAGTTTTTCCTTACCTTTATTCCGGGTTTGATCCTTTTCTCTTGGAGATATTTGAAGTTGGCATTAGTGTCATAAGCTCCATCAGCTGAAACAGACTCTATCCTGATAGTCTTGTTGTTGTTGTTGTTGCTATTTTCTGTCAAGATATTTGAAACTTGATCTACTAGTGTCTTTAGCATCTTACTATCGTGTACCTTCTCATCTGTTACCTCTAGTGCAAGGATTTCTTTTGTTTTTATATTCACGGCTATGTGGATTTTCAAGTAGCCTTTTCTGTTTTGTACCTTCCACTTTTTATCCATCCATTGTCCTCTGTTGGTAATCTTGGCTCCGCTACTGTCTATTGAGATCATGACGTAATCATCATCATCATCTGCAGTCTTGCATCCTTCTTCTCCAATGATATCGACATTTAACTTGTTGATTCTTTTGCAAATATGGCCATAACTAGGAGGTGATGTTGAAGGTAAACTCCTACCAACAATAGCATTGATTATTCCTTGGGTCTGTCTGTATGGCAGTTGAAACGCACAACGTATGTAACTAATGGCCAGGATGAATGAATCTGGAAATATGAATGGCGTGCCTTTCTTATTTTTGTTCATTATTTCTAGTTCGAAATCATACAGGGCCTCAGATTCAAATCCAAAAGGCCACATACCATCATAAACAAGACACCTGTAGAGATTGAGAATAGGATTATCAATGTAAGAAAAGCTACAGGCTTTGGTTCTGAACAGCTGGCAAACATCGTTAACGAGAGTTTGAATGTATTACAACAACACAGATATGACCAGAAATATCGTATCAGTAAGACTACCGCCTACAACATTCTAGTCAGATATTCGCTGGTTGACGCAGAGAAAAAGCTAATTAAAGAATACAAATCATTTGAACGAGATAAGCCCGATGAATTAGTGCAGGCTGATCTTACAAGATTTAATGGAGTACCGATACTAACTATGGAAGACGACCATTCCAGAAAGTTCTGGGCTGTAAGACTGGACAACGAAACAGATGATAATGTTGTAGATGGCATGAAACATCTTCATACCCTAGAATATGATTCTCTTTTGACTGACAATGGTAGCCAGTTTAGTAGAAAGAATTCAACGATGGGAAAATATTGTGACCAGTATCTGACAGGAAAACATATCTGGACATCGATACATCATCCACAGACTATGGGTAAGCTTTCTAATGCTCAGAAAGGACTGAAGAGATTTCTGATGCACAGATTGGGAAGTCGATGTACCGATCATGAAAGGATTGATAGATGTATTGAAGTTTACACAGACTGGTATAACAATGGTAAAAGGATATCCACTACAAAATGTTATCCAGAAGAAAGATACTCGGGTAAGAGAGATGATGGTTGGTATGTACGATTTGTAAAAACACTTAAACTGGAACGTATATTACATGTACCAGTTGCTGTGAGGGGGGTGACATATGTCCCTTGGTTATACAGTTAGGCGACAAAGCACAATTTGATAATATTTAATATCTCCTATTAAATCTCAAGTTTGAGAATTAAGTCTTTCATAATCTAATTTAGTCAGTAAAAACCTAAATTTCGACTCAAGATCGGTTTTGAGTGAAACCATGTCTTTTTCATGTTTATCTTCTAAATTTTTGATTTCTACTTCTCTCTTTTCCTTTTCTTCGATTGTGTCAGCATATGCTTCTAATGTTAAGACCATCTTACAACTCATACAAAAAATACTGTCAGGTTTGTTCGGATTATTACAGTTAGGACACAACTTTTTTAATACATCAAGAGTCTCCGAATCTTCCTTTGTAATGATTCCCTTATTTTGTAACAATATTTTTGATGATTCGCCTTGAAGGTGAACATATATTTGAGTCATTTTACTTGACATTGTCCACCCTGCATGGTCTTTTAGAGCTGATTCCGATATAATTAGACTTTTTTCAGTTAAAGCGCTATGACGATAAATATAGGGATTCCATGGTTTAGTTAACATATTTTTTATTATTAACTTCTCTTTGTCAATTACTTTGGTCTTTAGTAATATACTAGGAAAATATTTTGTTTTATAGTAAACATATCGACTCGAAAGACCTCCCAATGAAAGTTTTGAACCATGATTATTACCAAAAGATCTAAAGATAAAAGTGTCTGAATTCTTTCCATCAAGAGATTCTATCCATTCCTTTATGTAGGGTAGTGAATCAATTAGCGGAACCGTCCGTGGACCCGTTTTGCCGTTTGTTATCCTGGCCTCTGCATATTGTAATCCTGTATCAGAAATGTTAAATTTAATATCTTGAATCTTGAGTCCTAGTATTTCATGAGGACGAGCAGACATGTCCCTAGCGAGGGCGTGATAGCATCGGTCACGTATATTTGGACAATATTTTAGAAACATCGCATGTTCTTTCAAATTCCAAATATCTGAAGGTTTGTATGGAGTTTTTTCCCTTCTAGGTAATTTCCGAACACCCTTCATACATGGAGGTGTAGTGCTATCTCTGTAATTTTCTTCAGGTGTATATAACCATCTAAAGAATTTCTGTAAGATGATTTGTCTTCCGTTATAAGTTCCGACCCATTTATTCGAACGATCTTCATCCTGTGACTTTCTTAAAGAACTTAGGTATTGTAGTATGTCTTGTTTTGTGAAATCTTTATATGATTTATTTCCATGAAAGTTTGAAAGCCATATCAAAACTTTGATTTTACCTTCTATAGTTGAATTTTTAATATTAAGTTCTGTTTGTTCCGCGAGAATATATTGATAGAGAATCTCTGCGTTAATCTTATTGGTGTCAACAAGTTTTATGAAAATCGAATTAAAATATGGTTTAGAAAGTGTTTTTGTCATCTGATTTATTTTCTCTCTCAAATTCTCAGGAAAAGATTTTTCTACATTAGTAAGACTTGATGACTTTTTTATCTTGTTCGCGAGATCCAACTGGCCACATGCCACAAGTTCTCCTATATAAGATAATTGAAGACTCCACGTTTGAAGCGCGGGGAGTGGGATTTGAATCCACACTGTATAATCGCGGATTCAAATATAAAAATATGACAAGAAGATACCTAAAGTTAACCAAAATATTGATATGGAAAGGGATTTGAACTTCGTAGTTATACTTGAGGAGACAAAATGAAATTTGATTGTTAAAAATAGGGTGAGGTTTGAACCTATATATGTTCAATATTTCTTGGTTTATATGCTGGTCAACCCATTTATCTTGATAAGTTTATTTAGATTAGTTTGATAGGATTGGTATTTCCATGACTAACTATATTGCGAATTTTAAGCATAAACATGGCCTTATTCTAATTATTTTCGTTTGGATATTTTTTGTATTTACAATAAATGAATTTTTGATTGTAAATGCAACTACTGCAACGTCGACAAATGAAGTTTTTGTAATGTATGCTGGATCCTTAGTAAAGATATTTGAAGATATGGTGGGACCTGCTTTTGAAAACAAATCTGGTTATACTTATGTAGGAGAAGGCAAAGGCTCTGTCCAAGTATCAAATTTAATACGAGACGGATTCAGGACACCTGATGTGTTTGTAAGTGCTGGAACCATCCCCATTGTCCGGCTTATGAATACAAACCCCACTCCTATAGCTGATTGGCTTTTAGAATTTGGTTCTGCTGAAATAGTAATCGCTTATTCTCAGAATAGTCCTCACTATAGTGATTTAGAGAAGGCAAGAAAAGGTGAAGTGCCATGGTATGATGTTATTTCTCAAGAAGGTTTTAAATTTGGTAGGACCGACCCTGAACTTGATCCAAAAGGATACTATGGAATTATCACCGCTGAACTAGCAAATATCTACTACAATGATTCATCTATCAAAGATAGGATGTTAGGAGATGATAGAAATCCAAAACAGATATTCCCAGAAGAAACTCTCAAAACTGTGCTTGAAACAGGCCAATTGGATTCTATAGTAGCATACAAACACGAGGCTATTTCAAGAGGACTTCCATACATTACGCTACCTGATGAGATCAACCTTAGTAATCCTAAATTTTCAAATTTTTATAAACAGGCAAACTACACTTTAGAATCCGATCAAAGAGTAATTTACGGAGAGCCAGTATATTTCTCGATAACAATACCTAATACTGTCAAGAATCTAGATGGAGCAATATCGTTTGTAAACTTTATACTTTCTAAAAATGGTTCACACTTGATAGAAAATCAAGGTCTGAACCGCATTAACATAACATCTGAAGGGGATGTTGACAAAATTCCATTGGACTTTAAACCATAATTTTCTAGGATTGTTTGAAGATAAAAAAAGTAGGGTAGAATAATAATGTTGGTTGATCGGTTTTTTCAAGGGCGGTAATTAGAAATTAAAAATAAAATTATAAATTTCAAATTATTAGTCGGGATTTTTTTCTCGTCATTCCCACT
>JAKDMR010000210.1 GCA_030452275.1 Candidatus Nitrosocosmicus sp.
ATTAGAAGTCTTTATCCTCCCTTTTGTTCCTTCTTATTATTGTCGCCCACGGACTTTCTCATAGAGTCTATCTTTTGTTGACGTCTAGGTCGAATAAACAGAATATAAAGCGACCCAACCAGATATATTGCAAGCAAGATAATTTGAGCTACCACTGTTTCTAGTGTTGGATGGATCCCAGTCATGGTTGCAACATTGATATCTAATCGAGGTACTATGTTATATATAGGAGTAGTAGAAATCCATCCAAGTTCCTGAAATTCACGTACTGCATTACCCAAGAAGGTTATCGACATAAAAGCTCCAATTCCCATGGTAAGTCCAAACAAAACTCTTAATGGTAATTTTCTTCCCAGTTTTCGAATTATGAAGACAACTGAAATTATTACAGCTAGGCCCACTATTAACCCTGCAAGGACGTACAGCTCCATATATTTTGCAAAAGAAAATAGAGCCTGATAAAACAAGACTGTTTCAAAGCCTTCTCTATACACAGTAAAGAAAGACAGCAAAACAAATACCATAAAACTACCTGTAGTCGTTGCTTGCCAGACTTTAGCCTTAACAAACTCGATCCATTTCTTAGTTTCAATCTTGTTTAGAACCCAGAAGCTGACCCAGAATAGCACAGCTACTGCAGAGATGCCAGCAATAGCCTCAATAAGTTCTCTTTGTGCACCAGATATTTCTATTATATATTGAGCAATGACCCATGTTACAGCAGTCAGTGCTATAGCAAGCACAATTCCAAAGTATACATGCTTTTTGAACTTTTCATTTCGTGATGCTTCCAAATATGTCAATATGGCACCTAGTATCAAGGCAGCCTCCAAACCTTCTCTAAAAATAATTGAAAATGATGAAGAGAATGCAATAGCAGGTGCAACTACCCCGATACCCGAAACAAACCTTTCGGATTCATCTAACCCACTTTTAAGTTCTGCGATCTTGGAAACGATCTGATCACGTGGAGCATTTGAAGAAATGAGGTTGCGTAATTCAGCAAATTTTATCTCCATTTCGAGAGTAAAATCTGGATCAATTGGTCTCAAGGGTATTTCAATATTTTCATAACTGTCAAGGTATGCCGATCTAGCGGTTGCCATTGCTTCAGAAGTATCGTTTTGTTTGTAGACAGCTATTACCTCATCTAGTTTAAGCCTGATTGTATCGATATCATTACGAACCTGACCCTTGAAGTCTTCTGAGGCTTCGCCCATAGAGCGCCTCTCTCCCGTGTAAACTCCAAACCCCTGTTTTAGAGAATCAATATTGGCAGTATTTGTAACAAAAGAAGAAGGTATTGTAAAATTATTGTTTGACTGTGTAGTACTGGGGGTACTTAGCAACTGTTTGGAAACTTGCAGATCATCTTTTATGTTAGAAATGTAAGGTTCAATGACAGCAAGTGAGGTTTGATTTTTGATTAAAGCACGCAGATTTTCTCTCATATTTATTTCTATTTGCAACATTAAGGTGGAATTTACCTCTTCGATGGGGGCTTCAAGGTATTCATAATTATCTAAATACGCAGAGGATACATTTTTGTCTGCAGCAAGGTAATTACCATTTTGAATAGAAGAAATTGCATTATTTAGCAGAATATCTATGTTATCATAATAGACCTGAAGAGATGGAGCAACGGTGCTGGTTGAGCTTTGCATACGAATATTATTAGATTCATTCAGATCATTCTCTATTGCAGAAACTATTCTTGAAAACTCTTGCGGATTATTACCTTTGGAATCTATTATGGTATTCAAATTTGTAATAAAATATTCTACCTCATCGGATTTTGCATCAGTCATATTTGGTTTTAATATTTCAAAAATTGTATTTGATTGATTTACCAGCCCTCTTGTATTCTCATAATCTACCATGGCAAATTTTGCAGCATCAGCGTCGGCAGTTTTTGAAGAGTTCAAGTATAACCCGTATGAATTAGAAGCGTCTCTTAAGAGATATGACATGGTTTGAGATTCAAGAATTGAAAAATCTTGTGCAGAAAGTGTATCTTTCAGTTTTGAATATAATTCGCCGATTATGTTTTTGGAATTGGTTATGTCAGTCAGAATAATAGGAGAATCAGGATCAGTACGAGATTGTATTCCGACTTCAGTTAGATTAGATTCCAAATTTCTAGCCAATTCTTCATCAACTGCAGTCGCAACAGGTTTGGTCGATGGATAAATTACTGAGTGAAGAATATAAGCGTGTTCGAACAACAGAGAATTATTATTATTATTTATTTTATTTAATAGAATATCAAGTTGTGTATCTATTCTATTTAGATTAATATTCAAGAGCAATAGATCCTCGTTTGATATTGTAGGATTTCCAGTAGAAGTAGAATTTTGAGCTAGAACATTATTTACAGACGAAATTGAGATATTTATGATCAACAAGAGTAGGATAAAAGTTGCAAGTAGTTTTACCAAATCCTTTTACCTCGCGTACAAGCGCTAAAAATTAGACATGGCGTTAATACTAATAACATTAGGCTTCCCTAATTTTATTGAATATGCAATTTAAACATTCTTTGCTAAATTTACCATGTTTGGCATAACATGATTGAAAGTATTACAATAATGTATCAAAATTTTTAATTATTTATATAAAAATACTATTAAGAATTAAATATAATTAGGGTAAGGTTGTCGAAATGTGATAGTAAAAAATAAAAAATAAAAAATTGCTAAATCAAATAGTTAATGCGACGTCCGAAGATAACGTATTTGATAGCGTTTCAGTCTTATTCAAATCAGTTAAAGTGACATTTGTTTTTACACTGGTTAGAGCAGGATCAGAGAAGGAAGTAGCAAATTGAATAATTCCCGCGTCAGTTATGGTAAAGCCGTTTGGATAGGAAGAGGTCTTTATTAGGGATCCATTAGGTGCAAACACCTCCATGACTCCGTTAATGGTGGAATCTCTTAGCGAAAGATCCTTGGTTTGGTAGTCAACCAAAAGCTTTACTTGATTAGCGGATGGATTTGAAGTTAAAGGTCCGAATGTAGCGGAATTTAGACCTATTGTAATTTTTTCTAATGATTGTGCATTTATGCCATTAAATGAATAGGCACCAAAAAGTAACAAAGTAGCAGCAAATAGAGTTGCAGAAAGCAGCACAATTCTTTTGTGATTTGCTAATGAATTAGACATCAGTTTAAAATCTAATATAATACTATAAAAACAATATGTTAAGATATAACTATACATTTTAGTAAAATAATTTATAAGAAATTTATATAAAAATAAAATTGGATTTTATGAAGATAAAAAATCAAAGATAAGATTATTTATTTTCATAAGCCACCTCCTGATGAAATGAAATATCCAAGCCCAAGTCTTCCTCTTCCTCAGTAACTCGGAGTCCCACAGTATACTGGATTATTTTCAATATTACAACTGTTCCGACAAAAGCCAATAACGCGCCAACCCCGACTCCAAATGCCTGAATCGCAAGCTGCATCGGGCTTCCAGAATAGTACCATCCATCCGGACCAGCTGCATTTATTGCTGAGCTAGCAAACAATCCTATCCACAAAGCCCCAGTTATTCCAGTAATTCCGTGAACTGAGCTAACATCCAAAGCATCATCAATCCTTAATCTTTCCTTAATCAGGACAATCCCGTAATAGGATGCAAAGCCCAATACTATGCCTAGAACGAAAGCCCATTGGCCGCTAATAAATCCGGCAGCTGGAGTAATTCCAGCCAGGCCGGAAATTGCACCATTTATTACAGCACTAACAGTGGGCTTTCCAGTCCTCTTCCAGCTAAGACAAACCCAAACAAGAGCACATGTGGCTGCGCCTATCTGAGTAGCTAGCAGAGCGCTAGCAGCTAGGGCTCCTGATGCCAACGCACTACCTGCATTAAAGCCGAACCATCCGAGCCATAGTAGCATTGCGCCTATTGCCGCAAGTGGAAGATTATGAGGTACCATAATTTCTGGACCATATCCTTTGCGCCTTCCCAGTACCAATGCACACGCTAAAGACGCCATACCCGCACTAACATGGATTACTATACCCCCTGCGAAATCATAAACTCCTATTTGAGCTAGCCAGCCACCACCCCATATCCAGTGAGCTAGTGGATAGTAAACTAACAGACTCCACAATATTACAAACAGAAAGAAACCATTCCACTTCACACGTTCTGCAAACGCACCAGTAATTAATAGAGGGGTTATGACCGCAAACATCATTTGGTACGTAGCAAAAGTGATCCCCGGTATTGTAGGAGCAAAGGAAACCGAATCATTAAACGGCACATTGTTATAGAAAAACCATGAAAGGTCCCCTATAAAGCCACCGACATCGGGTCCAAAGACTAACGTAAAGCCTACTACAAACCATAGGGTTGATAGCAAACACATTCCCGTAATCGTTTGCATAATTACAGATAACGAATTTTTTAATCTGATTAACCCTGATTCAAAAAAACCCAGAGCAGGGGTCATCAAAAATACTAATCCTGTGGAGATTAACATCCACGTCGTATCACCAGTATCTATTGCCAACGGTCACAAAAGGTTTACAGTAGATTATAAAGTTTTTCCTTTTTTGCTTAAAAATTTCAATTA
>JAKDMR010000211.1 GCA_030452275.1 Candidatus Nitrosocosmicus sp.
TAATCGATGGCTCTAGCAACAGCGTGATCGATACCATCACTGTTGGAAATGGACCGTTGGGACTCGCGTATAATGATAATAATCACCATATGTATGTGGCCAATGCTGGTGATAATACGGTCTCTGTAATCGATGGCTCTAGCAACAGCGTGATCGATACCATCATTGGTGGAGATCAGCCAGCAATGGTTGCTTACAATGGGGACAATAACCATATGTATGTAACAAACATTCTTGGTGATACGGTCTCTGTAATCGATGGCTCTAGCAACAGCGTGATCGATACCATCACTGTTGGAAATGGACCGTTGGGACTCGCGTATAATGATAATAATCACCATATGTATGTGGCCAATGCTGGTGATAATACGGTCTCTGTAATCGATGGCTCTAGCAACAACGTGATCGATACCATCACTGTTGGAAGTTTTCCATTTGGACTCGCGTATAATGAGGATCGTAACTATATATATATCACAAACCTTGGTGATGATGCTGTCTACGCAATTAGCAGTTCTAATAACAATAAGTTGTATACCTATCATGTTGGAAACGGACCGTCTGGAATTGCATACAACCCAAATAATCACCTTGCGTATGTGGCCAACTCGAATGATGGTACTGTCTCTGTAATAGTGGAATTTATTCCCCCATTTGCAGAAGCAGGACCTCATCAGATCGTTGCTTCTGGAGACACGGTACAACTTGATGGCTCTGGTAGTTCAGACAAAAATGACTTTGATTTAACGTATTCTTGGACTCAAACTGAAGGACCTGCTGTCATTTTAGATGACCATACTTCTATAACTCCAACATTTACAGCCCCCAACACTACAGATGATGAAATTGTCCTTGAATTTCAGCTTATAGTCAAAAATGAGTATGGTGAAACAAGCGAACCAGATTGGGTTACAATAACGGTACAGCCCAAAACAATAGAAGAACAGCCTAGAACGATAGAAGAAATTTTAAAGGGTATACTTAACAACCCGCTTGACATAAACAACTCTATAGAATCATCAAACGAAATAAAAGATATATTGACAGATGATAACCCCAATAATGATAGACAAGTGTGCGATATTCTCGGTAAACTTTCAGACAAGGAGGAAATATCAGACCTGCAGGATATATTGAGGTGTTAAACAATGGAATATTGCAAGTTTCTTATTTGATAAAATCAAAGAAATGATGTCAAACTAATTTTTTATGATGCATTGTCATTAATATATCTCGCTCTTTTCTTGTGTTCATTCTTCATATGTACGATATTTCATTAATTGCTGTTTCTCACCATAGTCATAATCAAATATGGCATCCAATTCTCTAATTTTTGCTTGGATATAAATTGTTTAAAATATTTCATTACTAGATGTCCTATGTGGACTTGTTATCCTGACCCTCGATGTTTCCTCTTAAATCCCTCGTGGTATAGGTGAATTTACATCGTAAATTATTTTGATGAGTAGTCTTATATTGACTATTTAGTATACTTTTATGGAACTACTTTGGAGTTCGAAATGACACCAAAAATATTGGCAGTTCTCTTTATAATATTAGGAATAGTGGTCGTTTTCATGCTAATGGGTGGTTCTTTGACCCAACTTTTCAGTTCAAGCAAACAAGAGAATGGGATAATTCAGATCAAACAAAATGGCACTTGTGTAGTCGAAGCCTCAGATGGAATACCTAGATCAATACAGAATTGTCCATATGATCAAGGAGATAATATAACAATAAATTATAAACAGGGATTGCCGGGAATGCAAAGTCATAGCCAATAATAACAATAAGAATGATAATAGTGAATTAGATCTTCATATCTTCAAAAACAGGATCTTACTTTAACGAATATCTTTTAAATCAAAGAAATGGATTATACGTAAGCTGCTAATACCTTCACCCATTTCTTGAAGAATATGGAATTGTGGAAAAAACCGTGGAGTGACCTCTATTTTTCCATTCTATTCAATAGTACAAATTTATATAAAAATCTTATTGTAGAAAAGTCTTTTATTGTTATAGTGGTTAAGATCAATAATATACATGAAGGGAGAATACAGATGCAATGTATGAAGTGTTTTCTTTTTCCTCGTTATTTTCTCTCTCCACTCCCTCCTGAAGCTAGGAGCTAGACGAACCTCGTACAATTGAACCCTTCAAAAGTACCAATTATTAGCGAGTCACATCTGTTTTGAAGAGAGACTTAGTTTTCGATAAAAATCTATTTATGAGTTTTCATGGGAGTGTAATAGTGTAGTATTTTAGGAAAGGAAAGTATTATTTACATCAAAAATCGTTATCGTCTATAACTATTGTCAGTCGTCGAATACTGGACTTAACTCGATGGTCCTTGGAAAACCTGGTGTCTGCAAGGAGTAAATAAATTCGAAATAATTTTCAAATAAATAATTACTTCATTTAATTGATCTATATTATTTCTGAATTAATATGTTCTAAAAATAGGCTCGTAATATATCTATTACTAAACCCCTTGGGCCCGTAATTTTGATAATGATGTTATTAACGAATGTTAAACAGGCTAATACAACATATGAACCCATTTACCATAAGGGTTCAAATCCCTTTCGGCCCATTGAAGATATGATGTATTATATTTGTGATTATATCTTTTGGCACCAAAAAAATTGTCCTGGGATGTCAAGTAGACTTTCAAAATTGTTTTCAATTGAATAATCTCTATTTATGAACACAGATCTAATAATTCAATATTATCAATTTGTGAATAGCAATATACCATAAAAGCAAGATTGAAAATGTGAATAGCAATATACCATAAAAGCAAGATTGAAAATTTGTTTATTAGAAAAAGAAAAATCTAAAAAAAGATTTATGATATGGGACTAACAGCTCCCTTTTGCCCAACCTACTTTATATCCTTTAGCATAGTCACCTGATCCTGGGGAGTATGAGAGACAATGATCATGGTCATACCATCCATCCTTACAACCTGTGATCCATGCATGGGGTTTTCCCTTCTGGTCGGCACAATAATGTGAAGCAGCATCTGCATTTTGATTCATTATCAATGGAGTTAACGCCATTGATGCGACTGCTAATGCAACTACTAATGAACTGATTTTAGTATCCATCAGTTTTCTACCACTCACATGTTTATATAAACATATATCTAATATTCAAGAAAAAGAACATTTATAGACTTTTAATTCCAACTGACGTCAATCACAAATATAATTATTAAGTCATATAGCTGTTACCTGATTAATAATTAGCTACAGTATGCAGATACAGTAGGGTATCAAACACCTATCCTATTCTTGTCAGAAAAAAGGTGTTGTTGCTACATGATCTCGAACAAGAAATAATCTATTGGGAGGAAAATGATTTGAAAACCATGAAATTCAAAAATAACACAAATAGCGGACTAATTTTTATTGACACTATCATCATTGTTACTTGTTGACTTTTATTTTATTTGATGACATTTACTATCAACTATCTCATAAATCTAATGTTGGAACATTAGATTTTCAAGAAATAATTCAAATTGTCAAAGTGATTATATAGGAGTTTATTGACAGTAAATGGATACTAACCACAATGACTCAATGGCACTCAGTACCATAGTTTTAGCAGTATGCAGTATATTAGCAATCGCGTCAATTTCGAGTACCTCATTAGTATTTGCAAGCCATGATTTTGTTGCAGTTCTCGCCGGACAACAAGAAGTTCCACCAGTTGATATATAAGTAACAGGAGAAGCAATATTTGTTCTAGTTACCCCTAGCAATGAAACAATTGATTTTCATATTAACATCCCCTGCAATTCAGGGGGCAACTCAAAGACTTATACATAGTGAAGACCAAGGCGAAAATGGTCCAATTGTCGTAACCTTATTTAAGTATGATTCTGCCCTAGATTGTGTTAGCGAAAAACACAGATTTACTGCAAGTAACTTCGAAGGTCCAATGCAAGGAAAAACAATGGCGGATTTAATAAGTGCAATGGGAAATGGTACTACAGATATAAATATTCACACTCAACAAACCCCTGACGGTGAAATAAGAGGTCAAATAATGGGTAAAGATTGAAATTATGGCCAAATTGATAATAAATTTATCATTTTTTTTGGTTTTGATAGTCTACTGGCCATGCGTTTCGAATATGTGTCTAAATAGTCAGTTCAATTCTATCCTTTCCTTAATTACAAGAGAAAGTTATTGGATAATTACAGGTCAGATATTTTTGATAATGTTTTACTTAAATCATGTTGCCTTGTTGTGATCCAAGCTTTCGTTTATCAGTATTTGAATATCTGACGATGAACCATCCTCACCCTTTCCCGGTTAAATATTTTATGAATTTTTTTCGTCTATGTAAAGAAGATCTAATATTTAAGTCTAGAAGAATTGGATATCAGTTGGGCTGTTCACTAGATATGCTAGAATATAACCTAACAAATCGAATGATACTGGAATTTCTTATTAGTAAATAATCCGGGCTGAACATGGAAGTAGGCAAATCATGGCTTACCGGGTCATAAGATCAACACAGACATCCGTTCTCTGGTCATGAAGTATCTATCGACTATAAAACAAGATTTGAT
>JAKDMR010000212.1 GCA_030452275.1 Candidatus Nitrosocosmicus sp.
ATCACAGTCAATGGTTAGCTAAAAACTTGTCTTTGAAATTAAGTTTGTCAGTATATAAGGTGAATACTATCATGACTATAAGTGACATTCTTTCATGTATGATCATTAATTTAGAATTAATACCAGTCACTATTTAATTTTGCTAAATATTGCCAAATATATCCAAATGTCTAATTTTCAAAGTCGATTCAATTATGTTGGAATATCTATCTCATCAAATATTGAACTTTATGGGGTTGGTATTGCAGAAAATTGCGTTATAAATGCATTAGAAATCAATTCTTATATAGATCAATATTGTATCGATGTTATGAATGCAAATAATTTCATGTGGTGGAACGTTGAAAATCTTTTCGATATAGTTAATTCTCCTAGGAGAACAGAAAAATTGGAAAGGACTTTAAGAAACGAATTAAAAGGATGGACTCAGGATATACTTGATCTCAAGATAAATCAATTATCAAAAATAATATCTAAAATCAATCAAAGCCAAGGTCCAGATATAGTAGGAGTATGCGAAATTGAGAATAGTCACGTTCTGGAATTACTTGTCAGTAAAGTTCAACAACAACTGCCGTCACGAAATTACAAAATCGTACATGCAGATACCCGAGATAAAAGAGGAATAGACGTTGCTTTCATCTACGACAAAAGCAAATTTGAGGTTGAAAAAGATACTGGATCAGGAGCGGATTTTGTATTTTCACATTTTATAATGAAAAGAAAAGCAACACGAGATATTTTGCAGGTGAATTTTAAGACTAAATCCACTGGCAAGAGACTTGTACTAATAGGAAATCACTGGCCATCGCGAAGTGGAGGTCAATATGAATCAGAGCCATATAGGGTAGTTGCAGGAGAAACCTTGGGATATTTTCATGAAAGAATATTAGATGTAAATGAAAATGATGATTCTCACAATACGGCTATCCTGGCAATGGGAGACTTTAACGATGAGCCATTCAGTCGATCTATAACTGATTATGCATTGTCAACTGGATCATTATTGAAGGTAAAGTTGGCTCAAAATCCTCGATTCTATAATCTAATGTGGAGTTTGATGACAAATAGTGTAGGAAGTTTTTATTTTAACAATACTCCAAATCTACTTGATCAATTTATGATCTCGAAGGGAATAGTTGCAAAGAAGGATTTCCAGGTAAAGAATAATTCAACGGAGATCATACGTTTCCCTGAAATGGTTCAGGGTAAGTATGAGGTTCCATTGAAGTTCGGTAGGCCATCCGAAAAATTGAATAAGAAAGGATTTAGTGATCATTTTCCAATCGCAGTGACATTGGAAGAAAATTCATGATCTTGTTTGATGATTCCGCATTCTCATCGATTCTCTAAAAACCAGTAAAAACAAGGTTATAAAATACATCCATATCGATTTTTTTAATATTGCTTGGCAATTGAGATTATATTCAACCTTGAACCGTATCCCCACGGCTTCGGACCAGACCTCTAACGCACCTATAATATGTTCAACTTAACATCAAACTGGATTATTTAATGCATCTCTAAGATCACAGGCAAATATGGCGTCCATCCTACCCGATACTAACCAAAGATTCATTCTATTCTCATAGGAGTAAAGTTATTAGATCGTGGATATCTTAGGTCACATAGAAAGCAGCATCTATGTAAGATCCCTTCTATATTGACAATTGTCCGTCTTTTTATGAATGTTTATTAATAGAGAGACACATAAAAAATTCACTGAACCCTCTTACCTACAAGACTCACCCCCTTGGGCCTATTAATTACATGGGCTCATATATTTGATCATTGTATATTTAGATGGTCAAGAACAAGCAAAGTGTATAACGATAATCAAAACAATCAAGAAGAGGTGATCTCCTTCTCAGATGCCCTTTTAACAAATTTTTTCTCAGGCACTTTGAGTGAAAATCCCCACTGGTAAAGCAGTCTTCCAATATGATCTTTATGGTACTTGATGTCTGTCTTCTTTTGAATAAGATCCATTACCTCTTTGGTATCCCATCCTGTGTTGCTAGAGGATAGTTCCTGTTTTATAATTACGATTTCCTCTTCATCCATAAAGGATGGTCTTCCGCTTCTTGGTTTGTCCATTAGACCTCTCATCCCTTCATCGTTGTATCTTTTGTACCATTTGCAAGCCCGTGCTCTTAATTTATGCAATTCACTGGCTACCAATTCAACATGCTGGTTATCAGATGATACTCTGATTATTAGCAATAGTCTTTCCTTTACAAATGCATCATGTTCATCCCTGTAAACCTTGAATAAAACGCTTGATTTCAACTGGATATCTGAAAACAATCAATGGTTAGCTAAAAATCTATCTATGAAATTAGGTTTGTCAGTATCGCTCACAGTCTTTCTCCTTTTTGATGGATAAGGATGATTTGTGTTCTGCAGATAATCTTTTTCTACTCCAGGAAATCCAAGTTCAAACATACTCGCTACTATCTTGGGTATATCAGGATGATTCTTTTTGTAGATGTTGTAATCGCGTTTCTTACCTATTTGTCTGTGCCTAGTTTTGTAGACTAAGACCGAGTTTGTTTACTGTGTATAGATCTTTACTGTATGTTTCTTTCTCTTGCCAGAGTAGTATAACTTCCTTCTTAACTTGTTTTTTGGTTAAGTATCTCTTGTTCTGTAAGGTCCATAAAAGCCGTAATGCCTGGAAAGTACTCTTCTACCCCTTCTTTGGTCTTTAGTCTTTTGGTTATTCCGTATAGTTTTTTGAGGAATGGGTAAACAACTTATTAATCCTTCAATCTTTTGAATGTCCCTACATACATTACTCTGGTCAAGGTCAAATAGAAATCCTGTTAGGGTGTAGGTAATGTAGAGACGATAGTAGACCAATACTAAAAGAAACCTATTCTTAACATCCAGTTTGTACCGTCTACCTGCACCCATAGACCGCTCTATTTATTTTGTATGAGAATCGTTTTATCTCGTGTTTTATATATTTTGATTCTATTACCTTAAAAATGTCATCAAACTGTATGATTGAAAGACCCATGAATGATTTGAAAAGTATTGGCCTTTTGGATAGATAATAGTAGGATAACAATAGAAGGACAGGTTAATGAACCAGGATGACCAATAAAGCTGTTTATGATAATCATGCAGAAGATCTCCTATCTACCCCCTACCTACCAATACTATTTCAAAATGAATCATTTAATTTGAATCATCAAATTATAGAATGACGATCTATCGAGCACTACTTGGCGAATTCCAGAAATTGCTTTGTTGTCTCTAACATTCTATCAACATCTTTTCCCATAGGGGAGAAACTATACCCAACTATCATGTGATCTATTCCAATTGACCTAAGCCTTTTGATATCGGATCCAATTTGATCGATGGTTCCACACATTGGAAATCTATTTTCGTTACCATTGTTTCTACCATTTTCAATTATTTGTGGGCAAGTTAAAAGGATTATTTTAAAGTTATCTGGATTCTTATAAAGCTTTTTAGCCCTCTCCCTAATCCCATTCATTATGTTTTCAATATTTTCAATAGGATCAATAAGTATCCCTAGCCATCCACTTGTATCGCATTCTATAGTTCTTGAAAAGGTATCTGGACTATAGCCCCCCAAATATATTGGAATATGAGGCTTTTGAACTGGTTTAGGGCCTATTTTTGAATCTGGAATATTATAGAATGCTCCTTTGAACTCGACCACATCATCTAACCAAGTTTTTTTTATGATTTGTAAGAATTCGTCGTAACGTTTCCCCTTATTAGTAAATGGAATGTTTGAAGCTTGATACTCATCTTTCATCCACCCCAAACCAAATCCTGCTATAAGACTTCCTTCTGACAAAACATCCAAAGTTGCAAGGCTTCTTGCCAGCATTACCGGATTATGGAATAATATATCCAAAATACTAGTACCAAGTTGAATTTTTGTTGTTTTGGCAGCTACAAATCCGAGTGTCTGTAAAGGGTCAAACATTATTTGATACTCCTCAGGTAAATACCCATCAGGAGTAGCAGGATATGGTGTTTGAGGTTTTATGGGCCAAAGAAGCCTTTCGAACACCCAAAGTGAGTCAATTTTTACTGCCTCTGCAGATTGAGCCATTCTCAGAATATTTTCTCTGTTAGCAATATTTCCAGCTTGTGGTAGAATGATGCCTAATTTCAAGATGAAAACTATTTTGCTTACTATATTAAAGTATTTAATGTAGTATCTTTGACGACAATTCGGTAGTCTTAATTTAAAGAAATGAAAAATTCTGGTGTTGATTCAAGGATAAAGTATTTGAACAGTTTTCTTTGGGCAGGCTTGCATCCTTTTGAGCCCTGTAAACCTTTTCAAATGCTGTCCTGTTGTTGGTAATAGTCAAACACTATACAGGATGATAGCGGAACCACCATAGCTAAAAACATTAGGAGAAAACTAAGAATGATCTAGAATCATGGTTCATGTAATTATGTTAATTGGTGTATGATTAATCAGTTAAAAAAGAGCGTATCACAAATAATGATAACAAGGGAAAACCATAGTTTTTAGTCAACTTTACA
>JAKDMR010000213.1 GCA_030452275.1 Candidatus Nitrosocosmicus sp.
GATATAAAGTACAAAACGTATTATAGATAATGGATAAAATATCCATTACTCAGGAAGAAGATGGTACCTTACATAATGCTGAAACCTTTGTGCTAGACAAACTATTCAACAAAGATGGTTCAGAGGATTACTTTGTTAACATGAGAGAATTGATGGCATCCATAGACAATACAACAATGTCGCCGTTATTAGATCAAGCAATTGAGGAATTAATCGCTGAAAGTCTTATACACTCTATTGACGGAGAAAATTATCAAATTACTCCAGATGGTATTAGTGAACTAAAAAGTAGAAAGAGCGAACCAATACCACTTTAACTATTAAATTATTTTATTTAATTAATCTCATATAGAATACTATCCAAATTTTGATAGTGGATATGTAATACTACTCTCAAAAGTCTTCGCTACCTATTTACGCAACAAAGGAATAGAACCATAGATTATTGACTTCAAGGAAGAATCAGTAGTTCTGATTTTGTAAATCCCTACTACAGGCCCGCCGTAAACGAGGTAATCACCAAAAGGATAAGACCGGTGTTAGATGAGTTGATGAAGGAACTTTTAAACCTAAAATAAGGAGAAAGATATAGAAATCAAATGACTACTCAATTAAACTCAGCTAAAAGGGGGATTGCAACTGAAGAAATGCAGCAAGTAGCAAAAGATGAGGGTGTTGATATTAATTTTATTATAAAAAACATTGCAAATGGTTCTATCATAATCCCTAAAAACATAGCAAGAAAACAGCATATCAAACCAACAGGCATTGGAAAGGGTCTAAAAACAAAGGTTAATGTTAACATCGGCACATCTACCCTATATCAAAATATCGAAGAGGAAATTTCAAAGGCCAAGATAGCAATGAAGCATGGTGCAGATACGATGATGGACCTCTCTGATGGAGGTGACCTTGATAGCATAAGAGAGAAACTACTGGAAGCCGCATCGACTGTTACTTTTGGTTCAGTACCTATCTATCAAGCCTATGGATATGGTGTCGAGAAATACAAAAATCCACTTAATATAACAGAAGATGATTTCTTAAATGCTTTTGAAAAACACGCAAAAGATGGTGTAGATTACACAACAATCCATTCTGGAATAACACTCGAGTTAGCAAAAAGAATAATGAATGTCAAAAGACATGCGGGTATTGTATCAAAGGGTGGAACCATAACAGCTGCATGGATGTTAAAATATAATAAAGAAAATCCATACAATGAGCATTTTGATTATCTTTGCGAAATAGCTAAGAAGTACGATGTCACGTTTAGTCTTGGCGACGCACTAAGACCTGGTTCGATACTAGATTCCCACGATGAACTCCAGGTATCAGAAATGATAAATGTCTCAAGGCTGGCCAAAATTGCGTATGAAAATGATGTACAGGTAATGGTTGAAGGTCCAGGCCATGTACCATTAAACGAAGTAGCTGCAAACGTACGATTAGCCAAATCTTTGATTGGAGATATACCTTACTACGTGCTAGGACCGTTAGTTACTGATATAGCATCCGGTTATGACCACATTGCAAGCGCAATTGGAGCTGCCAAATCAGCTTCAGAGGGCGTTGATTTGTTGTGTTATTTAACACCTGCCGAGCATTTGGGGCTTCCTAACGAAAATGAAGTAAAAGAAGGACTGATCGCCTATAGAATAGCCGCACATTCTGGAGATTTGGTAAAGATTAGAGAAAGAGCAATAAAATGGGATAGCGAAATGACTGAAGCAAGAAGAACATTGAATTGGGAAAAACAACTGGCATTATCGATTGACCCAGAAAAGGCTGAAGAGATTCATTATCGAAATACCGGTCAACACTCTGGTAATAATGTTCCTTGTACTATGTGCGGCGGAGCATGTGTTTATCTGATGTTACCTCAACAAAGAAAGTATGACACAGAAAATAAGAGATATGATGACAGGACCAATGCTGAAATGCAATAAGATATTTATTTCATAATAAAACTATTTTTCCGTTCTATACAATTTGAGTTGTAATGGAATATGTGAAAGGTACCGAGCCAATCGAAATCATAACAATCCAAATAGATACACCCAAGGACAAAAGAGATGTAGTAAATGTGAGATTTTTATAAATTGGAAAGACAGTGCATGCCTCTGTCGTAATCATAAATTAAGAACAAGGTCATTTCGTGGTTGGGAAATGAGGAAGAGGTACAGAGAAGAAACAATAAAGCGGTATTAGATCTCACATTACTTTGGTCAAGACATTAATCACTAATTACGGATAAGAACAGTCTTAGATTCTTTGTTTAATATTCTAACAAAGGAATAATGATAGATAAAGGAATGAAGTACAGAAAAAGGTGCTGTTAAGTTAAACGTTTAGCACCTCCTTGTTATACATTCCTGCATACAGTTTGAGCCAGTGTTTGATATGATATAGACTACAACCTGCTTTTTTACATGGAAAGTAATCGTCAAATCCTTCAGTTCTGTCTTTGATATACTGCATTGTTCGCTCCATGAGACTTTTTTTAAAGAGGAATGGATATGTTTTTAATCAGAGAAATTTACAGACCTGTGGATATTGGACGATTTCTTTTAATCTTGATAAAACCTACAATGAATCTTTCTACAATAACCATGTATCTTTCTTTAGATATTCTTTGTAAAATGCGAGAATTTGCCTGTTTTTGGCTCAAAAGTAACCCATAACCAAATAAACTCTGAGCCTACCTTGATTAATATCTCATCAACAATGTACTCTGAAATCCTTTTCTTCTTTGGTATAATTCTTTGAGGTTTATACTTTTCAATCCAGTTCCATTTTTTAGCTAATAAAAAGGGACTTCTCTATTAATTAAGATAGTGCTTTAGATGTGTTCCTATAAGATAAACTTAGAAATTACAAGTACAAGCCTTACCCAATGCATTTCGAAAAATCGTAAATATCATTTAGTAACTATATTTGAAACATGGTATCAAATTGTTTGATTTATATAACGTAACACCATCTCCACTGAGAATATGTTTACTTAAATAGTATGATATACTCACTTAGCTATGAAGCAACTATATGTATTAGTACTTTTAGTATTGTTAATTCCTGCTGTATCTCAGACGGTATATGCACAAAATATTATGGAAGAAATTGGAGAAGCATTCAATAATTTGACCTCTGGGATGACGAGTAATAACAATACTGGCCAATTATCAAATAATGTTTCCAATACAAGTTCAGCAAGTCAAACAGCTAACGAAACCTCTGGTTCGAGTTCTAATTCTGTAAACCAATCTTCATTTAACCAATCAGCTGATGGTGGTATTGGATCCATTCAAGATCTACAAAATTTAACATCTGGCAATCAGGAAATATTGGAAAATGGTAGTTCGATTAATAATAATGCCTCATTATTACAAGGAATGGAAAAATCACAATTAGGTGATTCAATTGGCGGTAATCAAAACGCAAAATTTGAAGGAAATATATTGGAAAATGCAACAAGCAATTGACTGGGAACATAAACCATACTATTAAAAGTATCTAATGGATTACAATATTTTAGGCAATCTAAACTACTATCTAAAAGGAGTATCGACAAATAATTAACAATTTACTTTGTTTGGTATTTAAATACTACTATTTGACTTTTTGATCCTATTGCAGTTACAAGTTAATGCTAGTATATAGAGTTTAACTATAATGTGATGGCTCTGTTCATTTAACGACTCGTAACTCTTTGTTGTGATGATCTACAAATAGTTGTAGCCAATTCCTTACATGCTTTAGTTTACAATTCTTTAACTTGCATAGAAAATAATCATCAAAACTTTAAGTCCTGTCCTTGATGTACTGCATTGTCCTTTCTATAAGGCTTTTCTCTAGAGAGGAATGAACATGATGATCTAGTTTCATGAATCTACAAGCCTGTGGATACCAAGTTCCACCGTCCGTTGATATGGGGTGTTTTCCATGAATTCTAACTAAATCATCAATGAATCGTTCTGCTATGAGCATGTTTCTTTCCTTGGATTTATTAGCTAAAAAAGCGCGAGAATTTGCTTGTTTTTAGGCTCTATTGCAACCCACAGCCATATGTATTCTGACCCTACTTTGAGTAATGTCTCGTCCACTATGAACTCTGCAATCCTTCTCTGTTTTGCTTTGACTAGTTGAGGCTTGTACTTTTGAATCCACTTCCAGATAGCGACGTATTTCTATTGACAAACAGGAAAGCCTTTCAGATGTTCTCCGCAAAGATAGACCTGAAAAGTACAAATACAGACCTTAGCATGTATACTTTGAAGGTGTTCTGTTTCTGTTAATCACATATGAGATCGAGCATCTTCAAGCTATAGGTTTATCGTTAAGTTAACAGAGCCTGAGAAAGATATAGACTCATCTTTAAAATTTACCTGAACGATATCAAAACGTCTAGATTAACTCACATTTTTAGAAAATAAATTAAAGTGAAATTTACATACAATTGAAATCAGATTGTTAAACTTATATTATCTTGATATGATTATTTCAATCACTG
>JAKDMR010000214.1 GCA_030452275.1 Candidatus Nitrosocosmicus sp.
AGAACAATATATTATATACAATTGAGGTGACTCTTGAAAGTTTAATTTTGACATAGGTTGAGAAGGACAAATTCATTATTTAAGTAGATACAAAATTACAATATGGTGCCTAACTTTTTGTTATTTGATTCCTTGTTCTCACAGCCACAATTTACGTTGTTTCAGTATTCTCTTAAAAAACAAGTTCTATGCTCAATTAAAATAGATTTACACCCTTAATAATAAACAGTAAAAAATTGAATTTGCTAATTGACATTGTTCAGCACAATTCGTTAAAAACCTAATATAGATCGACCATTTTTTAATATAATAGTGTAAGATTATCCATGAAATTTGTTTGTACCTTGTTTTTAATATCTCTCGTATATACTATAGCGAGTTCATCTGCTATAGCAAGCGGTTTTGGTAGTGAAAACACTCCATTAATTTCGGATATAAATAAAGGAACTTTAATAGTAAATTTAACCACTGTTAATGGTGATGAGGGCAAGAACAAGTCTTCAGATTTCACCGTAAATATTCATGCCAACGATCCCATCCCTACAACATTTAAAGGAAATTCTTCGGGAACTGCTGTAAAATTATTGATGGGGATGTACAGTGTTACAACATCCTCCATTCCTAACTACAATTCGTCCTTTTCTAGTGACTGTACCGGTGGGATAATGAATGTAGAGACCAAAACTTGTAACATAGTTAATACATATTCCAACCCCTAAAACATCATATGTAATGTAATTCTCTGATCTGGAAAAAACCTTAAATCAATCCGTTCTTTTGATTATTTAGTGAGACTAAAGATAAAGGACAATATTACATTGTATTTTTTTATTTTTGGTCTTGCTGCAGGAATAGCGAGCTTAGCATTGTCAATTTTCTTAAGATTAACTATTAATGGGTTGTTTATTCCTGAAATTGCCTCTCAAGGGTTAATCTCAATTACATCTGGAGAAATAGAATCACAAGCCGTACTAACACTTGGCCCCTTGGCAAAATATTCTACAATTATAGGTGCATTAGTGGTCAACATTTTGCTCTATGGAATAATAGGCATAACTTTAGGGAAACTGTTTATGAAAATGAAGTCTCCTACACCTACATATGCAATTAAGTCTGTAATTTCTACATTTATATCCTATTTTATTTTAATTGCTATATCACTAGCTTTTATTATACTTAGCACCACACCTGGGCAACCAATATCTTTTCCAATCCGATCAATTGTTTTGTTTGTGTTACCCAGTATTGCTTATGGATTGATATTTGCATTTTTGTTTGGTAAAAACAAGGATAAGACTAAGGGTGAGAGAACAGATTCAAATGAACCTCTTTCTGATGTTGATGAGGCAGATAAAATTATTAACAAAAGTAGCAAAACTACTACTACAAATATTGATTATAAAAAAAGAGACATGCTTCGTGCTTTAATAATTTCAGTTGTTGCCCTCCCATTAGTGTATTTCGGATTTAACCGTTTAATATCAGGATCAGACCAACAACAGCAACAACAGCCCCGTGCCCTTGATGAATCAATACAGCAATTTCTACAGTCAAAATCAAAACCTCCTGGTTTTGAAAATCCTATCCTTACACCATTAGTAGATGCAGAGGTTACTCCTACTTATCTATTTTATAGAATAGATATAAACAGCATCGTACCAGTGGTCAATGCTAGTAATTGGAATCTTACTGTTAGAGGACTAGTAAATAACCCCCTCGTAATTAATTATGAAGAAATCAAAGCTATGAATTCAGTTGAAGAGTTTGCTACGTTAACATGTATTAGTAATAAAATAGGTGGAGACTTGGTAAGCACTGCATTATGGAAGGGAGTACGTCTTAGAGATATTATTTCAAGAGCCGGTGTACAACCCACCGTAAAATACATTGTATTTAGATGCTCAGATGGATACGATGTAGGAATTCCATTAGAAAGTGGTATGATGGATGGTACTATTTTAGCGTATGACATGAACAATTCTCCACTAACCAACGAACACGGCTATCCTGTTAGAGCAATAGTGCCAGGATTCTATGGTATGATGAACCCCAAATGGATAACAGAAATAGAATTAGTAGATAAAACATATGAAGGCTTTTGGCAAAGAAAAGGTTGGACAAATGATGGTATCAAAAATATAAATTCGTCCATTGTTATACCTGGAAGCCAACCTATAGACAAGAGATTCCCTCATTTAGTTGATGATCCTAATTTTATGGTGGGAAAAAATTATCCAATAGCTGGGGTTGCTTTTGCAGGTGATAGGGGCATTTCCAAAGTTGAAGTTAGTACCGATGGTGGAAAAACATGGAAAACTGCGATAGTCAAAGACCCTTTATCACGATATACTTGGGTTTTATGGACAAGTGGTTTTATACCTGAAGGTAAAAAAGATTATGAAATTGTTGTAAGGGCAACTGACAAAACAGGGAAAGCTCAATCTGCGAATTTTGAAATGCCGTTTCCAAATGGAGTACAAGGATATAATCAAATAAATATTAAAGTATAGATATAGAATATGGTGGTGGTGGATGTAATTTACAAATTTAAAGTCGTGTTGTGTCTGTTTACATGTTATTATCCACCAATAGTATTCATAACATTTATGGTGGGTCTCAAATCGTGTTTTCTAATAATTTTTATTATACCTTCGGGCTTTTCTGTTATGCATTTACGAATATATTCACTTATCTCCGCATCAGATTTTCCTTCGTCTAGTAACCGTTTCAAGTCATAGTTTTTCTTTTCAAATAAACAAGTATATAGTCTGCCGTCTGCAGTTATTCTAACTCTATCGCAGTTCTGACAAAAAGGCTCGGTTATGGAAGGTATGAATCCTAATGTTCCTTTTCCATCCTCAAAACTATATAATCTTGCAGGATCGGCTTTGTCATTGCCAATAGGGTTTAACTTGCAAAAATCATTGTTTATTTTTTCAATCATCTCTTTCTTGCTTACGACCAAGCCTTTAGACCAAATACCTGTCCCGTCTAGGGGCATAAACTCTATGAATTTAACAATACAGCCGGTTTCTCTTGAAAATCTTACAAAGTGAGATATTTCATCGTCATTCCATCCTCTCATAATAACAGTATTAATTTTTACTGGCAAATTTTCATCTAAAGCAGTATTTATTGCATCCATCACTTTATAAAAGCCATCAATTCCGCTCATGGCTTTGAACCGATCAGGTTTGAATGTATCCAAACTAATGTTAATGCTGTCTAGTCCAGATTCTTTAAGAATCTTTATTTTATTCTTTAATAAAATTCCATTTGTAGTCAGGGTTACTGATCTTAATCCTTCAATAGAGGACAAGGATTTGACAAGGTCCTCTACGTTACCGCGAACTGTAGGTTCTCCTCCTGTAATCTTTATCTTTTGGATTCCCAAAGAAACAAATATCTTGGCTAGGCGAGTTATTTGTTCATAAGTTAGAAGGTTGTCTTGCTCTAGCCAATTGGTATTGTTTGAGGGCATGCAGTAAACACATTGCATGTTACATCTATCAGTTATTGAAATTCGTAGTTTCTTTGCTATTCTTCCAAAACTGTCTACAAGGTTAGGATTATTTTCCAAGCACATTACCCCTAATGTACGATATTACTTGAAAATCTATTGACATAATAATATCTATTAGTACCCAACATCGATATTTAACTAATTATAAATAAGATGTAAACTCGATCTCGTCATATAATTTTATTAGGATAGGCAGATTAGAGATGGTTGATAAAAATATCCATTGATAAACCATTTGTAAAATTATTATCCGAACTAAGATCGAGAGTAATTAGAATCTGCATTGTGATAGTAGTTATCATTTTGGTTTGTATGACTCTTAGTTTTACTGCCGTTAACTTTCATGGATATAATCTCTTAATTTTATACCCCGATTCGTTTAATAGTATATCAGTTCAAACAATCTCTCAAATACGAAACGATTTGTTACCTAAGGATGTTGATTTGATACAAGTCACTCCCGGACAAGCTCTTACCGCACAGATATATGTATCTATTATCATAGGGATTGTAAGCGGTCTACCAATCATAATTGGAGAATTGTTTGCTTTTTTGAATCCTGCACTTCATCATTACGAGAAAAAGATCATTAAAAGAATCATGATACCTGTAGCAGCGTTGTTTATACTCGGCTGTCTATTTTCTTATTTGATTGTAATGCCGTACATTATTGATTTTTTGTATAACTATGGACAGTCAATGGGTGTAGTATCATTTTTTGAAATCACACCATTTATCATTTTTGTACTAAATTTGTTAATAGTATTCGGATTTGCTTATCAACTTCCAATAATTATGTGGACTGTTACCAAAACTAAATTTGTAAAACCTGATTTCTGGAAAAAGAACTTTAAGTATGTGCTTATAATTCTAGTTATTGTAGGTGCCATTATAACTCCAGATGGAAGTGGAATAACCATGTGGTTTATAGTTGGTCCTATGATGCTTTTGTATTTCATTG
>JAKDMR010000215.1 GCA_030452275.1 Candidatus Nitrosocosmicus sp.
TGAAGGCTGGAAACTAAAGTATATCATCCACACAATTACAAGAGATCTATTCTTTCCAGTTCAGAAATATGTTTTCTAAAGTAAAAAAGAAGAAGTTAGGTAACTCTTTCGCTGATTATCATCCTTTCACAATGCTCGTCTGTCCATACGCCTACTCCTTCCAGTTTACTTTTCCATTCTGCATCTGTCTTATCAGTACACGATTTTGTAAGGGCGTTAAAGTAAGCTTCAGTTATCGCATTGCTTCCATTTATCCCTTGAATAACTTCTGTACGATTGACTTCATTTAAAGCTGCTTTGGCATTTTCTTGCAGATCATTTACGTATTCTTGTTGTACTATGACATCTTGTTTCGTACCGGGCTGACCATGTCCCCCAACAAAGACATCAAAGTCTAAAGCCAGTGCCTGATCAATCGATTTGATTAAGGTGGGCACGTCTGGAGTAACGCCAAGGTGTTTCCATAATACTCCTCCTGGTACAACATAGTCTCCTGCCATTAGAACCTTGTGTTCAGGCATATAAACAAAGATGTTACCTCGTTGGTGATATGGTCCAGGATACAGTAACTGGATCTCTTGGTCCCCTATAGGTAAGTTCATCTCATTAAAAAATACCATGTCTGGCACAGGTCTATTTGTATCGTTTCTATCAATTAGGATTTCGGCGGTTTTGTTATGAGCTATGATTGTGACATTTTCAAATATGTTGGCAGCGCCTATATGGTCTTTGTGAGCATGACTGTATATTAGGTGAGTGATAGGTTTATCCGTGACATTTGACACTGCCGCAAATATCTTGTCACCTATGGCTGGAGGTGCATCGACTACAACAACTCCTTTCTGAGTCACCATAAACATAGAATTATATCCACCTGCAGACACCACGTATACGCCGGGCTTGATTTCTTGTAGATCATAATTTGGAACCTGCGAGTATGCAGGGTTTGAGAAAAGAGTATACAAAAAGATAAAGGCTACGGCTACGAAAGAATATCTTGCTATATTTGTATTCATGAAGGATGTAAGCTGCAGTCAAAAATAAAAGTATTGTTATATGTATTATGATTTAGGTTGGTACATTCAATCAATTGTGTATTTTGCCAAATAAGCTTCATTTATCCCATTCTTTGCTGATTTATTTTATATGCTTGAGTGATTGATATCAGAAACCCAAGCATCAAGAAATACGGTCAATCAAAATGAGATAGTACACGAATCATTTTCGAGAATAAATATTGAGTCTATCCCAAAAATAACTTTCTAAAACTATGACAAAGCAAGACAGAGAACTATACAAATCCAAGATAGCTTGTGTCCTTCATTTCATAGGGGCGAGAAATGGCTTGTAGAATTGAATTCTATATTTATTTTGAAAATAGAACTTCATTTGAACAAATCTTTTAGTAAAAGTCAACTAATTGAAGATTATGAAAAGAATTAATGATGATGTATGTGGATAAGAAAAAATATCATAAAGTCGTGTCATAGCCTTCATAATCCATGTAAGATGTTGTAAATTCCATACAACTTTAATATACAATATACAAATTTTTAGAGATCGCCTAATTATTCAATAGGTCTACTTAAAGACCTGCGTGTTTGTTAGAAAGTACGGATGGGGTTCAATTATTCGTGGTTAGTTAAAACTAATCCTCAATCTCTTTAAAAACTATCCTGTATATCCGCAAATACCTGACCTGGGTGAATTAACGATAGGTGAGGTCATTTCTTCACCGCATTCGTGCTCCGATGAACACGATTTACAAAAAGAAGATTGTTTTCTACCACCTGCTTTTTCACAAATACAAATAGTACATATTTCGGTAGCTTTTTCTTTTTTGCAACTAAAGCATTTATAATCAATATCGTCATTTCTTGCAGAAATCTTGATTAACTTGCTACGATTTTTTGTTGTTATGACCCTGTGAGACGATACTACTTTGATATTCAATAAGGTAGAGCTCCCGTAATCATACATGTATCCAATATTCATGTCTTTTTCAAGTAATAATTCTTTTAATTTTATCCTCATGCTTTTACTATCATTGCTAATTAGTCTATCTATCTGAGATTCATAGGTTTCTTCCATAACTATAAATGAACTTAAATGACCACAACATTCAAGCCAGGTATCTCTAAGAAAAGAGTCTAGATTATGGAGAGTAAGATCTTCGCTTAGGTCGATGTATAACCAATATTCAGGATATTCTGCTGAAGTGATCTCTAAAAGATAGTATGTAACTTCATCAACTTTTTTTCTTTTATTTCCAGTTGTCTTAGAAGATGAAGTAGTTGCTTCTTTAAAGAAATCCTGTCTTGACTTACACGATAGCAAATGTGTTTCTATCATGTTTTGAGAAAAAGTAGATAAACAGTAAGAACATTTACCCTTTAATATCGCTTTTTTCAAATATAGGTATATAAAAAAATCATATATTTGACTCTTTAGTGAATAGAAATTATTCTGATGTGAAAAGTGATCTTGATTAATATTATTGATTTTTTCTCATTAATGAAAGACATTTTTAGCATTTTTGTTTAACAGTTGTGTAAACACAAGTGTCCTGGACCCCCTCTAAATTGAGAACACCCTACAATAGAGACTTTTTTACTCCAGACAGCAGTATAACAGGAGGTCTCGTATATGGAGAGTAGTAGCATCAACAGTAGTAGTGGTAGGTGGACTGCAGATGATAAAATAAGAATAGTGATAGAATCAATGACCACAAACATTACTCTAGCTGAACTATGTAGAAAGTACAATCTCAAGCCAAATGTGTTCTACAGATGGAAACAGAGATTTATGGAAGCTGGTAGGTTGGCGTTATCGACTGGTTCATCAGGCGAGAACAATATCCACAAACAACTACAAGCAGAGAATGAACGTCTGAAAAGGCTGATTGGTGAACTAACAATAGCCAATGATGCTTTTAAAAAAACATTGGAGTCAGGAGGAGTAAGGAGGATAGTCTAACTGTGATGGATCTAATGACTAATGATAATGGTGGCTTGAGAAAAGCATTAGCATATACTGGTTGCAGTAGAAACGCTTACTACCATAACAAGAAGGATAAGAAAGAACCCCGAGATACAAAACTACAGCAACATCAACTAGACGATGCAGTACTGGAAAAGAATATCGAAGAGATCATTCTTCAAAGGCCATCATATGATACCAGAAGAATGGCAGCAATGCTAACAAGAATAATGGGAAAACCTATCAATAGAAAGAGGGTACAAAGACTATACCGCAAGCTAAACCTCACCATGCCATCTAGGAAAAAACGAGAAATTATACGGTCAAAATACAATAAGAACATCAAAAAGGTTGATAGGCCAAGTGAGTTATGGGAAGCTGATTTAACATACATTCATTGCGGAATTGACGGTTGGGGGTATCTGTTCAATGTCTTCGATGTATTTACAAGAGAATGGATGGACTACTGTTTTGATCTGTCTGCAGTAAAAGAGAATGCAATAATCTCTATAGAAAATGCTCTTGTATCACACAGGGAGATATTGGTACCAGGTAACAATAACAACAGCAATAGCAATAAGCTCACCATTAGGACAGACAACGGCTCACAGTATACCAGTAATGCCTTTAGAAAATCAATGTCAGTGCTGGGACTAAGCCTGGAGCACATTGCCTGTAATACTCCAGAACAGAATGGTCATATCGAATCATTTCACAAGACGCTAAAGAAAGAGTACATCTGGCCTTTTGACTTTAATACGTACCAGGAAGCCGAAATCGCAATCAGAGATGCTTTTATAGACTACAATCGAGACAGAATTCATTCCTCACTAGGATATCTTACACCATATGAATTCATATCAAAATGGAAACAAGAACATCATCGAAGGGAAACTACTGAGGACGTAGTATCGGAGGAACAAACAAAGATGATAAATATTGGTTAGGAGTACCCACCAAATAATGGAGAGAGCATTCCCAAAAAATGGGGTCCACTCCAATATCTTTACATCTTCATTCTTTACTGCATGTAATGATACCTTTTTATCTATTTTGACTATCTCGTTGTTTAGAAACTCGATGTTGCTAATGTAGTTGTTTAGTTGTATCGGGTCATTTCCTTCCAGTTTAAGGGTTTTAAGCCACCTCATTCCTTTCTTACCAACCAAGTGACTACAATCACAGATGACATCATACTTGTCTAGCAACGAATGCACCCTGTTCACTACCCTCGTCCTATCCTGTACAAGATTAATCCTTAATCGCAGGAGAGATCTATCCTCTCTTATGCTATCTGGTGCAACATATGACTCTGGTATCAAGTTGGATCGTAGCAAATGACACAGTATGCGAGCATCAAGTTTATCTGTTTTTATTCTTGCTTCTGCTATAACTCGTGTTTTGAAAGGATTGGCTAGTTTTGTTTGAATTCCACTTTGTTCTAACGCTTTGTATGTTTTGATCCACATGTTAGCTGTGGATTCTACTACTGCGGTACATT
>JAKDMR010000013.1 GCA_030452275.1 Candidatus Nitrosocosmicus sp.
TGTTATTGTATATTTACTGTAGGTATTACTAACGAATAACTATTCACGAAATTGATCACGTCTGAATAGTAACTCGTTGCGATCAGCATCGATATCAATTGCTATGACTGCAGGAGTACCTGTAAACTTTACTGCCTCTCTTAAAACGTAAGAAAATTCGTCAGTACTTGTTATCCTATACCCTTTTGCCCCAAAGCTCTCTGCGAGCTTGACAAAATCAGGATTATCAAAATTAGTAAAAACACTCCTACCGAATTCTAATCTCTGTTTGGTAGATATCACGCCTAAATCCGAGTCACACCACACTATAATAATGATTGGAAGTTGTAATCGTACTGCTGTTTCTAGTTCTTGAACATTCATTAGGAAGCCACCATCCCCGCACATTGCCACCACCTTACGAGAAGGACAAGCTAGTTGAGCACCAATTGATCCAGGAAGTGCAAATCCCATCGAACAAAATCCATTGCTTATTATACAGGTATTGGGACTAAATGTCTTGTAGATTTTTGCTATCCACAATTTATGAGCTCCAACATCAGATATCAATATATCTTTTGAAGAAAGAGCACTTCTAACTTCATGAATTAATTTTTCAGGCTTGATCGGATAAGATTCGTCACCTCTGAACTGTTCAATACGCCAATCCACTTCTTCCTTAATTTTCCTAAATCTTGCCTTTGCACTATTTATTTTTTGTCTATTAATAGAATTTATTTGAAATTTGTTTTGGTATTTCTTAATAGAATTTATCAGTAACCTTATGGTTAAATTTAAGTCACCAGAAATTTCTATACCAGCATTGTAGTAGTTGTCAACTCCTGCAGATGTAGAATCGATATGAATTATTTTTTTGAGATTAGACCCGTTCCAATTTTTAGGACTGTATTCAACCAAATCATATCCGATAGAAATTACAACATCGGCTAATTTTAGAGCGTGTAAAGCATAGTCGGATTCCTTTATCCCAATTGTCCCCATGTGAGTTGGAGAAAGATCAGAGATCACACCTTTACCCATGAATGTATTCATCGAATATATTCCTGTCAAAGCTGCAAATCTTCTAATAGAATTTGAGGCATTGTTTCGTATGCAACCATTTCCAATTAGAATAACTGGTGCATTTGACTTCAATATCATTTTTGTTGCGTCTTGTAGCATTGACGGGGTCGGACCTGATACTATACCATTTTTGCTTCTTAGTGGTTTCAAAAATGATTTCATCTTCGCAACGTCAACAGGTAAATCCAAGTGAGTCGCCCCCTTTTTTTCTTCAGCAGCTATCTTAAACGCTCTTCTCAGAATTTCAGGTATACCATCAGCATCCCTTATAGACCACGTCCATTTGGTAATGGGAGTAAACATAGTTACAGGGTCCATATTCTGATGAGATTCTTTATGCATCTGGGTAATCACAGTTTGACCGGTAATTGCGAGAAGTGGTGATCGGTCCATATTAGCACTGGCTACCCCCGTAGTAAGATTAGTGGCTCCGGGTCCGAGAGTTGCGAGGCAGACACCAACCTTATTGGTTAATCTCCCGTAAACATCTGCCATAAATGCAGCGGCCTGTTCGTGCCTTACCAAAATAAATTTTATAGTTTCTGATTCTGATATTGATATCATAAGATCATTTGTTTCCTCGCCAGGGATTCCAAAAATATATTCGACATTTTCAGCCTCAAGGCATTTTACAAATAGATCAGAAGCCTTCATCTATAAGAAAATGCAACTTATCAATGATAAAAATATGATCCAAAGGTGTGATGTAGTGATGGATGGAGACTTGAGTGAAATATAATTGTCCTAACAAGGAGCCATATGAAATGTTTCCACACTTCATTTCTTGTTATAAAAAATAGATAAGGTCGGTAGAATGACTAGATTCAGGTTGCTAGAGTCCGAATCACCAAGGGGTTTTTCCATTTTTGAGAATAAATTGGTTGTAATATTTGGATTTGTTATTCGCATCATACGCTTGCCATACCCAAAAAATCAAATAAATTAGCCCGAAAGGAACAAAAAGAATTGTTATCCCTAGA
The DNA here is from genome assembly GCA_030452275.1 of Candidatus Nitrosocosmicus sp. Classification (GTDB taxonomy): domain Archaea; phylum Thermoproteota; class Nitrososphaeria; order Nitrososphaerales; family Nitrososphaeraceae; genus Nitrosocosmicus. The sequence continues at coordinate 2,043 of JAKDMR010000013.1, forward strand.
ATTACCCATCCGATTACTAGTATTACTATGCCGCTCCTTATCTTTCCGATATACAAGTGGCCTATTCCGTTGAATCCTATGATGCCAGCGATCAATGCGAGAGCAATGGCTGATCCAATATTCTTAGTTTGAGCGGCCATAGTTACTGCAGTAGCTGTATTTTGTGGTTTCCCACAAACAGGGCAAAAAGAAGAGTTATCTGAGGGTAAGTCTCCGCCGCAGTTCCTGCAAAACACCATAATCCTATCATTTTATAAAATAATATAAAGATATTAGTAAATTAAGTTTCCAAAATCTAATTCATGGTATCAAAAATAACAATCTATAGTTATCAACAAATTATCTCTATCACAAATTGAATCAATGAATATCAACATAACCTTCACGCAGTTAGTTATTTTGAACCTAATTGGAATTTTCACTTTTTCTTAGAAGATAATTTTGAATATGATTTTTCATTTATTAGACATTCGAGCAATAGGGATAATGAAATCGGTTAAAAATACGCAAATATGGGCTTGAGGTTTGTACTTGCCCACTTTTTTTATACCCGTTAAAAGAGTTGTTACCGAGAACATCATATGCGAAATCCAAAGCATTCTTTCGCTAATTATTAATACCATATCAACCCAAATAATGCTCCAATGGATCTGACAATACGACCTTATGGATTTAAAACGAGTTTAGGTGGAAGAAATAGAGGTTGTGGGTGCCACTTGTAGGACAAGCGCACAGATAGATATCATTCATACTCTTACAAACTTTTTCCAGTATTTGACATTCCCCCTAGTCAAATGAATTGACATTGAGACGGGATCAAGGGTATACAATAGAACAATCAAATACTAAATTTGGTGACCGCGAAAATTCTTCCAAGTGTACCCATAATAATCCGTTTCGAAATTGGTCATAAAAAAGGTCCGAGTCTATTGGTTGTGGATATCGCAAGAATAAGTAATAATTGGATAAACAAGAAACGTAAATTTGACCTCTTAAATCTTAACATTCCCAAAACCGTAAGAAAGTAAGAATTGGCAATTCGGTATATCTACGTTTTTTCAACCTAACTTTGGAATCACTTTATATTTCACATCAAACTAGAAAATCATATGTCACTAAGAATCTTGGTACCAATTTTTATTGGGGCCGTATTAGTAATTGGGTCCGCCTATTTGTCACAAGAGAGTAATAGCCAAACTTCCATAAATGATACCAGTTTCCTACCAGATGCTTCTTCAAACTTTTCATTCATGTTGGACCCAAACATGTCAAATGAATCAAGTGGAATGCAACTGGGTAACCAGCCATCAATGAATTCATCTAGCTTAAACGATTTGATACTTTTGGAAGATCAATTAAAGTTGGCCCAAGAGAAAATTGAACAATCAGATATTAAGAACAAGGATTGGGGCAATTATGCGAGTAGTAAACTAGGATTGTCTTTGGCATATCCTATAGACGTTCATCTGCAAAAAGAAGGGAAAGAAACGCGATTTGATCCCGATAAGGATTTAAAGATAGGTAGTATAGAGAAGGATGGATTCAGTATTAGTCCTAGTGTCTATGGCCAAAATTCTACCGATTTTACCAATGTTGTCCAACAGGCCAAGGAATCTCATCTTAATATGAATCTGAACGATTCATATCTAATCTTAGTGGAAGATATTACACCAATGAGTATTCATGATGATATCGGTTTATCTTACTTAATATCATTGATTGACAATGGTCTAGAAAAGTCCTTATTTGTATCTAATAATACCTTCGTATTCCATAATGATAATATCTATAGGTTCGTATTTGTTACCAATACAGATCAATATAATAAAACAAATGCAATATTCAATCATTTACTAAACTCAATTAGTTGGAATTTCAATCAGGATGATACTATTTCGACATCAAATGTTCTTGCGAATCAAAGCTCTCTGCAAAATAATACTAGTGCTGCGAAAGTCAATCAAACCTCAGGAAATAACACAGCTATAATTGAAACGACTCAAGGTCCAATAAGAATTGAGCTATTTCCTGAGTTAGCCCCTAACCACGTTAAGAATTTTCAGGATCTCGCTAACAACGGGTTTTACGATGGAGTGGTATTTCACAGAATAGTACCAGGATTTGTAATACAGGCAGGTGATCCAAACACAAAGAATAGTAGTATCAGTCGAGATACGCGGGGAACTGGAGATCCAGGCTACACAATAAATCAAGAGTCTAACACCTTACCTCATGAAAGGGGGATATTATCCATGGCCCGTATGCCGGACCCTAACAGTGCAGGATCTCAATTTTTTATCGTATTAAATAATTCAAAATTCTTGGACGGACAATACACAGGATTTGGAGAGGTAACAGAAGGAATGGAGGTTGTAGATAAAATAGCAAATGTTACTACCAATACTCTGGATCAGCCCATGAATGAAGATATGGCAAGAATAAATAAGATAATGATTAATTAGAAATAGACCTCGGGCAGTAAATAACTATTCAGATAAAAGCTCGGATTACAAACCTTTTTTGAAATGTAATCATTTAATTACCAGTAATAGACAATATCATATTCAAAACTCGTCAAAGAATCTTACCGATCGAAAACATTTTCCAAAATTACACTTGGTTACAACCTCTGGCTTTTAGATGTAATGGCTACCTTAATGTATTCTGAATTTCTATAAGTTTAGTCCACCTTCATCACATTATGCTATTTACAACTTGTATGAACTACTAATAAATTCAATCCTTGTGTTAATTGGATAAGAAGGAGTTGCTACCATAACCACTCTATTGGAAGAATCACAATTATTCCATTGATTCCTCCATTCTTCTTTTTAGTAAACAATAGTCCACAGCACCAAAGGCATCTTTTTTGCTAGCATATGCTGGCAGTTTTTAACAGGCTTTGCCATATCGTATGATCAAAGTAATTATATAAAGCATATAGGATTACTCTACCAAAATAGTAAATACAACACCCCATTAATGAATTTGATGAATTGTACATAGAAATCTGATTGTCCTTTTCACAACAGGAAGGCTTTGCTTGAACTAACCCCAGTAATTAGATATTCATTCTTACAAAAGAAAAAGTATGTAGTTAATCGTTTTAGAGTCGAGACTATGCGCATCTATAATAGTGTTAGGGGCGGGTCCAGAAGCACCTATTATAGATTGCAAGTTATTTTCCATAGCTGGATACTCGATACGGCTATACCAATGCTGAAAAAGACTAGATAAATTCGTCATTATTGACAATTTGTTTGAGTATAAGCAACTCAAATAGTCATGTTACCAAATATCAATCGAATGAAAATAGTATAACTAGCGCTACTAAATTCAGCAATCTAGATGGCGTTAGTATTAAAAATGACCCCTACAATTTGTCAATTCAAGAAAATTGTCAAAATACTACCCAAGCCACAGCTAATTTTTCCCTCACCCGAACTATCTGCGGTGAAATAAGCGAAGGTATTACAAAGTATTATATTAATAACCCCTCAAGATTAATAAAAACCGCAGTACGCTCCGGTGGTGTAGAGGCTGCTGCGCCCAGCAAACACAGTAACCGCACAGTCCGGCTAAGCATTTCGCCCTCTCAAGGTAACAATGTGATGGAGGATAAGCTCTCTGACCAGAGAATAGTACAAGAGCGCAGTAACATTATAAAAGAGCAATTTAACGACCCTGATTTCTGGACTAATTTTGAAAAGTATCTCCCGGGCTTCAATACCAAAAAAACCATTCGGAGTCGTCTATCATATGCTAAAAGATACTATAGTTTATTGCTCACTGAAAGCTTTGATGGAGTATTACGGCTATCAAGAGATAAGGTAAACCATATAATGAAGGCGCTATCATCTCTTTCAAAATATCTCGGTATATACGACAAATGGAATCAAATAATTAAAAAATACAACTTGAAATGGTCTCAAAAAGATAGCTTGGAGACTTTCAATAAGATTTTCTCTGCGTCTGAGAATATTGATTCTTATCTATCAGGGATAAAGGATTTTTTGAGAGACAGACAAATACCTATAGAATGCAAAAACCTAGTCATTTTCTGTACACTTACAGGTTTAAGAGTATCTGAAGCATTAGACAGCGTGAGAATCCTTAAAGATAGAGAGAGTAGGAGCAAGTATTTGGATATTGATAAAAAAATAATAAAGCATTACATATTTGCTGAAACGTTTATCAGAAATACTAAACGAGCTTATTTCAGCGTTATTAATGATGATATTCTCAGGGTTGCACTGGCCTCTTATTCAGAAAGTTATTCTTCTTTACAATCCCACTTCTACAGGAATGGTATACCTTTAAAGATTAGTTGTTGTCGTAAGGTGTTTGCTACTTATTTGCGAAGTAAAGGAATTGAGTCGGAAATAATAGATATTTTACAAGGGAGGATAGATAGTAACTCGGTATTCGTCAACCACTACTATAGGCCCGAGATTAACGAAATCATTACAAAAAGGATAAGGCCCATCTTGGATGAGTTGATGAGTGAGTTAGTTACTTGAGTCCACGAGTTAATTATCAAAATTACAATGATATATCCAAGTTAAATTTGGGATGAGAAAATCATACAAATTTAAATTTCGGCTTTGACCTAGAATGAGTATCATATTACTCACACCATTCAAGATAGACGTTTCTTATTCTAATAAGAAATATTTATAAATACCATTAACTAGTAAATATACCATTTATACCATTCATTGGTTAATAGTTACTAGTATATAGGCACAATCTTTTTATTTTAGTTACTATAAGCAAATATATGGATATGAGAAACAAGACCACCACCATAATAGTACAAGTAGATACGAGAGATGAGCTAAAGCAGTATGGGAAAAAAGCAGATAGCTATGACCAAATAGTGAAACAATTACTAAAAATAGCTAAAGAGTCATCTAATGTTTCAGCATTAGATGACTACGAAAGGAGGAAATAGAAATGACACGCGCAGTCTATATCACTCCCCAAAAGGAGAGAGAAGACACAGATAATAAATTTATCTGCATTATACTTGGATGTCAAGCGGATGCCACCGAACAACTAGATTTACCATTTGGAAAATACGGAAGTACACTATTTTTCCAATGCAAAAATTGTTTAGATAAAATTCAAAGAATGAGGAGTACATAAAATGAAGAACATATTTATTTTGACTATCCCCCTGAGCCTGGCCCGACGATTTCAAAGTAAGTTATCGACAATAAATTTGGTCATAATGACACTTCGATGACAATGACAACTTACATGGTAATCTAGGAGGGATTTGGAATGGACATATTAGATACTTTTTTAGAAAGAATGGCAGTCATAGTTTATGGCGAATCGAGGCCTTGCAGTTTTAAAGACTTTATAAATTTTGAGCTCAATGGAGTACCATACAAATATACGCATGGGACTATCAGAAATGTATTCTCTATCCTTAGAAAACAAGGTAAAATAGAAAAAACATACAACTCCATACCTTCATTTTACACACTCAAAGGGATTAAATTCGGAAAACAGATGACACCTAACCACACGGAGAATACCTTTAATAATACACAAAGTCACTTCTCCCAGTGGCTTAGAGGATTACCAGTCAAGGAAAACCCAGATGTACACGACGTTAATCTAGGCTTTAAAGCAAAAGCTATTTGGAATATAGCTTCTAAAACCAATTCAAACATAATAGCAAATAAAGATGAAAAAAATAACAAAGATATAACATTAAAAAAAATATTTCATGAAAACCTAGAGATAATTCCGACTATTCATCATACCAATAACGTATCTATAGTTGTAGCTTGTACTGACTATCCAATACCAATAGATTACTATGGCACGCTTAGATTAACAACTGGATTATCGAGGGCTGAAGAGAGGCTCCGCATGCTATATGAAGATTATTTACAATCTACAGAATATAGGTCAAGTAATTGGATTCCTTCACATATGGATTGGATTGTAAAGATGTGGCATTTTAATCATGATTCGGCATATGGATATGGAGGGGAGCGCTTCGAAATGTATTGGAAGGAGGCTCTCGGAGTCTTTCGAGTCTACTCAAAAAAAAGCAATAAGATTTGAAATCCAAGAATATCCGCAAGTGACTTTGAGAGAGGCGCTAGATATCCAACCACAGATTTCATTAGCAAGGTTAGAAACGTTGAAGCTAAACCTTCTTAAATAATTTCATCTCCTTATTAATTGAATCGTGAAACTATTCAGATAAATAATCATTTGGTAGACATAGAGAGATTTTGAAGAAGATTATATATCAACATCAAAATCCTTCCTATGCACCAGATTAATTTCAAAAAGGTTAATGCAGTACGACCACTTTTGAGTTGATTTCGAAACGGCTATAGTAATACGTAAAATGAATAGCTATCGAACCAGATTCTCCTGTAAGTTGTATTCCGATATTGGAGCAAATTATTTAATGTAAAGCACTGTTATTTATCCTATAGGTAGCGAACCTACAGATATGTAAATTGATATAACTAGGCTCCAGAATTAGCTAATCCCATTGAAACAATTTATTTATTTATTTGATTTTTTATTCTATGATGAAAGTGGTAGATATAGAAGAGGTTTACGTCAGGGACTTATTCAAGAAATATAAAGGACGACCGGAATACAAAGGGCTTTACTCTATTGGAAAAAAGATTTACCAAGATAATGGCGAGGTACACAACGAAGGATTCGCAATAGATGAAGAAAACCTCAGAATACTAAAGGCTCTAATAGAGGCAATATTTATCGATGAGATAAAACCAAAACAAGGGAAGGTTTTAAGACCACATAAACCCAGAGTCAAAATTACCTTAATTAAATATTGCTAAATCTAAAAGTCATAATTGACAATAGCTAATATATTTACAATTCATAATCAACATTTATGAAAAATATATTCTTGATAGTTTTTTTTATGCTTTTAACATTCTCAATTGGATTAGTTTCCGTCCACCCCCTTTATCATCGTATGCACAGAACAGTGCTTTATCTCAAACTGGGGATGGAAGTGATGCAGAACAAGGAATAGAACAGGAACAACTATCAAATCAAGATAATCAGGCAATATCAGGAGATAGCAATATCCTATCAGGGAATAATTTATTGTGTCAGGAACAAGATAATTCGGATAATACAATTTTCAACGGATTTTGCGACGACGCTAGAAGCGGTAACCCGCCATCAGATAATCAACTAATAAGTATAGTTAGCATACTAATATCCAGGTCAGGGTCTGTCCCCGACGGGTCGTGGGGGTCAGTTCGTATTCAAGACCCGACATCGAGTATAGACATCACTCAGCAAATTCGGAGCCAGGATAGATTACAAACATTTTACTTTAATATTCCTGTTGGAGATAGCTATACTGTAACTGTGTCCTTCCCAACACCTACCCCAGAGCGACCAATAATTCTCGCTCTTTCTAATCTCGATGATGAATCTGATTGTGTTCGTAATAGTGGTCTCCAGTGTGCAGGAACAAAGGTTCCCGACCAAACTCATTTACAGATAACTGCTCGCTCTATATCGGGGACAGACCTCGGAGAATCTAATTGAAATAAGCAGAGTTTCAAAAATCTGGTAATATAGAAATTAATAATAAGAAAAATAAATTTACCATAATGATAGATGAGATAATGGTAATTGTACCCGACCTAGCATAAAAGCATCTTATAGACCAGTCTATAAGGGATTCCATTCTCTTACAAAGGGCATCTATCAAGATGATAGAGGGATAGTAACAGGGAGTATTGGTTTAGACAAAGGGGCGCTAGAAATCTTGAGAGCAAAAATCAGGCTGTTTTAATTGATGAATTGCCGATAAAGAAATTCAATTCTAACAAATTGAAGTAAACAAAATTAGAATAAAACTATCAACATTAATGCTTTAGGAATTTGAGTTTCTTTAACCTCTTTTTTGAGTCAGACTCAAATTCGCTCACCTTGAATTCATAAATACCCACTATTATTAAATTGCAAGAAGCACATTTCTGATAATATAATTTATAGTATGAATTGTCCTGTTTGGAATAATGACTAGACTCGATGAATGTAGGATCGTATAATCTATTGCAATCAGGGCATTTCATCACTAAAGTAATTGTTATCCGATATTAAAGCAATTGCTATTAAGGTGAAATCTTAAATAATCGCTAATTACAATTTATTTGTTTAAAAGCCAGATATTTGAAGATAAAAATTCAAATGCTATTCATTATAATATTCATATTTGGATTTGTTTTTGGTGTTAAGACTTACTACTGTTATCCAGAGTATCCTCGTTATTTTAAATAACAGAATGTCAGGACTCTTACTTCACACTAATATTCTATCATACAATTCTCATTCTCTATAATGAGAATAGCTTTTATGTGACTCCAAAAACCTTTTTCATTAATGGATAACAATAATAAAATTTCGAGTATTCATTTACTCTTCGCTATTGCTAGTATGTTAGTATTATCAGGAGCCGTTTCTTTTGCTTTTTCTAACGATGTCTTTGCACAAACAAATTCTTCTGAAGGTCAACCAAACATCAATGCAGAAAGCATTTTTAATACCAAAACAATGACTTTGGGCGACAATATTCAGAATCTCGTTATACTTATCCCAAATGAAGGTCATCATGCTGCTGGTGAAGACAATGAAGCTCGTTTCTTAGACCAACACTTTGTCCCAGAAAATGCAGTAGTTAACACTGGAACTACCGTACAATGGTTTAATGGTGATGCAGGTCACGAACACACCATAGATGTAAAAGATGCTAGTGGTAATACGGTATTCAATACTGGAGAGATTGTTGATAGCCAAGCATCTCAACCATTTACATTTAGTAATCCAGGTGTCTTTAACTATGAAGCAGAAGGCGACCCCGGTGTAACAATGACTGGGTCAGTCACCGTAGAGGACATTCAATCACCTATGACATCATCTACCTCAAGCTCGAACTCTAGCATTATTGACACGGTTGGAATTCTGATGGTACCGACCCAAGATATTGATGACTATATCCAACAAATATCAGGAGCTGGAATTACTGTTGACAACACATATGACTTTAAGGACTTGAGAGGAGGTCAAGAAGGGACTGGAGACACTCAAACATTAATTGTATGGACTACAGGTGGAAAAGATTTGGGTGAAACACTTTCATTTCTAAGTGAGATTTCAGCTGATTTACCATATAGTTAATAAACTATATTTTATTATATTTTGACGTTAACATTTAAGTCGAATTTAAAATTTTTCAAAGTTATCATCCTGGAAATTATTATTATTAGCATATCAAGGGAGCAAGGATGAATGATAATTACCATATTAGGTATTAAATAATAAAACGCGTTATATTTGCGTCTGAAGTATTTGAAATAACAGAATTGGTTATCTTTAATCAATTATTTTTTCAATATTCTTACCAAGCCTTAAATTAACAAATTACATTCAGAAAAGGATTTTCAACTCTTCCAGATTTAAACATCAAGCCTAAATGATGCAAGTAAAATATCCACTTCTAAGTATATAACTATTGTGCAAGTATGCTATACATTATTTTTTTTAATCATATTCCATAGAAGAAAAAATTACTACTTCTTTGATACTGATATGAGGTAACCCATCCTCAATACGTTTTCTGAAGTGTATTGCTCCAAAGTTTTAATGTAATCTTTTCTGAATAATCCTATTTTCTCTTCATCATTTTGTTTCTGTAAGGCCTCGATAACTTGAATCATAAAACCGGCTTTGGTAATAGTGTCAAGCCAATAATGATTAGGGCTCAAAATTGGAATATTAATAGTGTCTCTTTCAAAGTACATTGCTTCGATTCCTGGCAAGAGTTGTTTAACCTTCTCAGGAATCCCCCAATTATAAGGCGAAAATTCTTCAGAAAATGGAAAGGGGTTATATTTGGAAACAACTTCTGATAGTTTTCCGACAGCCAATTCTGGAGGCCAACTAGTAAAACCGAGACGCCCGCCTTTCTTTAACACTCGCACCATTTCCTTACCAGCTAACTCTTGGTTAGGAGCAAAAATATGACCAAACGTTGATAAAACAACATCAAAGGATTCATCTTCAAATGGCAAGTCTTCTGCATCCGCTTCTTCCCATTCTATCCCGCTAATACCAGCTATCTTTTCTTCTTCTTTTGCCAATGCTATATGCTTTGGAGTAATATCAATACCAGACACTTTTGCTCCTTTCATCCGAGCGGTTATAGCAGTATTACCATATCCGCATGCTACATCTAATACGGATTCTTCTACTTGCAATTTTACAAGTCTTGTCAGATAAGCTGATACTGGTGGAAAAAATTGGCCCCTGCTTCTATAATCTCCCCGACTCCATATTTCTTTGACATTATCTTTGGTATTTTGCAAATATGAATTTTACAAGGTATCGTTGTATAAATACGAAAACATGTAGTTATTACCGATGCATTGCCTGAATTCAACTTTAATCGGCTATAGTTTCATAGTTTCTAATTATTTTTTTATCACAACAAAAAACCTGAGACCTGACCTCTTAGGTCATAAAAAAGTTTTCAATCTCATATAATCTGCATTCTAGATTCAGTTTTATATATAATATGCTCAAAATACTTGTGATAAAACAACAGATATTTCGATGGAATAATACCATTATGGAGGAAGTCAATAATTTTCTAGAAAGAGGAAATAGGAAGATAGTTAATATCTAAGTAGTAAAAGATTTTGACAGCGAAGTTACTGGAGTAAATTATATAGTTTTTTATGAGGAAGGTGCTAATATCGCATTTTGATTTTATCTTGGTTGAGTTGATAATCTGAATGTTAAAGACGAGAGCTCTACTCCCATTCTCTGGCATCTATCTAGAATATCACAAGGTTACTAATACAGGTTATCTATTCTTCTATTATTTAACAATTGATTTCTTGTTTGGTTTAGATATTCGATTCTCACCTCCAGATTTTTCTTGGTATTTTTCAGTCGAGTTATGTCATTTACTAGTGTTAGGGCCGCAGTTAAATCATTTTTTGTGAATCGATTCTGAATGACATATTTGATTAATTTGGATATTGTAGGTAAATGGTCTCGATGAGCCTCTACAAGTGATACCAAATAACCTACCCCTTTCAGTCTAAGATAGTCATTATGATACCCCTGAATCTCAGCAAGAGGTCTATCAAGAATTATAGTAACCTCAAGTAGAGATTTACCCTCAGAGAATAATTTTAAACATTGAGAAGATGTTGACAATTTTTTAGTAACGGAAGGGTCTTGACCTAAAATTTTCTTTTTTACCATAGAAATGAAGGTAAAAGACACGTGTTCCTCCTTAGCAATCTCCTGAAAATTCTTGCCCTCTTCTAATAATTCCATTACCAGTTTTTCTTTATTATTAAGAAAGTTTATAGCCATAATGCAAATACTTTCGGGGTGATTTGAAAGGATAATAACCCTACAATAATTACTTATCGTTATCATAACTACTTATGTTGTTTTTTGGTGTTGTTTTTTTGCGAAACAATGGATTGTTTGCATTTATTTTTTAATACAATTCCTTAAGGGATAGGGTCGGCTTTTTAGCCATTGAGGGTTCGGTAATATGGAATGAATGTGAGATACAGTATATTAATAATCATGATTGATAATACCAAGGACTAGAATGGCAGATTACTTGAAGCAAATAAATCATTCGTTTTTAGATGAATTAATTAAGAATGAAATTATACCTCTTATAGGAGCGGGATTTTCCCGTAACGCTGTTATGAGCAAAGGTAGTCTGCCAATTCCTCTGTGGAACGAATTAGGAAAAAAATTTGCTGATTTAATGGGTGAGGAAGAATTAGGAAATGACCCAATAAGCTGTATTTCAGAATATGAAAAGAGGAACAATAGGCGAATGATGATTCAAAAGCTTTATGATTTCCTTAATTTGGAGCAGGCCATGCCGGGAAGAGTACATAAGGTATTTGTTAACATACCATTTAAAATTTTGATTACTACCAATTTTGATAACCTTATTGAAAAATCCTATACAGCTGAAAAAAATGTCTTCACAATATATGATTCAAAAGGCTTTTTGTTAAGACGAAAGGGCATTAAACTTATAAAACTTCATGGCGATTTTGATAACCTTGACTATATTGTAATTACTAAGGAAGATTATGAGCATGCCACTCAAACCTCGCTGCTGAGAAATAATATGAAGCACTTAATAGTCGAAAATAGCATATTATTATTGGGATATAGTTATAGAGACCCCGACTTTCAGAAAGTAATAGATGAGCTAAATTCGGATTTGAACCCTTTATCAGTTACACTATTTGTGTTATTGATTAATCCTGATGAAGTAACAAGAAAATCCTTTGAGAATCAACCGGTAATACCTATCATTATTGAGGATGCGCAAAAACAAAAAGAAGATGTACTTTTTGAATTATTTAGCCAACTAAATCAGCATATAGAATCTGAAATCAGGTCTAAGGTTACAAATAACTCGAATGTTAAATCTTTTGAACATAACCCTACTATTTATTTGAAAGAACATTCAGTTTTTGTCGGAAGAGAAGAAGAAATTGAGTCTGTATCTCAATCCATCAAACAAAATAAGATTGTCAGTATAGTAGGCCCAGGAGGAATCGGAAAAACAACTATAGCAATAAAAGCATTACAGAGAATAAGAGACGATTTCTCCATCATTCCAATAATTCTAGAAGAACCTATCTACCACAATATCCTGAAAGAAATATCTTTGCAACTACAAATATTGGAATCTGACCCACATGCAATCAGAAATAAACTTGATGAAGCCGAAAGTGCGTTAATTTTCTTAGATAACTTCGAAGTTATCTCTAATAACCAAGAAAAAGAAATTATACCTGATATTAACAATATCTATCTCTTTTTAGAATCGTTACCGTCTAATGTAAAGGTGTTATTAACTTCACGTAACAGAAAAAATATAGTTGGAGAGGCACGGCATAGCCTTGAGGGATTAGATACAGAAACTGGATTAGTTTTATTTGAGAAGATTACCAACAAACTTACTATTAATGATTCAAATGAATTTCGAGACGCACTAAAAGCTATTGTGACTAAAGTGAATGGATTACCACTGGCAATCAAACTAATTGCCGGTTCTTATTATGGTGGTGGTATAGATGAGATTAAACAAATATTCAATAAAATATATGAGATTAGTAAACCAGGAGAAGAAGTTAGACATTTTTCAATTAGAAATTGCTATGACTATTCTTATCAGACCTTATCAGACACTCAAAAGAAATTAATGAGCGAAATTGTAAAAATTAAATCTCCTTTTAATAAAAACTTATTTGAATATGTCTTTTCTAGATATGAATATCCTGAATTATTTAGGCTATTCAATCGTAGCATATTGATGCACAAACAATTTGGCACTAGAGATGAAGATATTTTTTTCGAAATTCATCCTCTTATTAGAGGCTATCTTGAAGAACAATCAGAGAATTCAAATATTCAACGTGACAAAACCATAGTAAAGTTATGCAATTACTATTACGATTATTTAAATAAAATTTATGATACTCGCAAAGTACCAACAGAATTTGCTAGAAATAGTAACATATTAAATTACCTTCTAAGCCATCAACCCAACGATTTTGAACATATACTTGACTATCCGGTATCGATAGAGTTTAAATCCGATTATGCTAATATGTTAGTACTCGTTTTGCTCGAGTTTCATTATTTATCCAGAGCCTGGTCCACTAACGAGAGAGGCCTTCAATTTGATTTGAGACTCAATGATAGTTTTAGGTTAGGTAATGATTATAGGAACTTCGCCACCATATATGCTCAGAATCGCGATTACAAGAACGCAATCATATATGGAAATATCGCTATTGATTATTATTTAGGTACTGATGAATTCGATACCTTATTTGATTTTTGTTTAGAAATGGCATTTCTATATAGCAAAGATAATAATAAAGTGGAGGCAGACAAGTTACTAGTTAAGATAGAAGAAATAATAAATAAAAGGAATCCTCCATTCAGAGATTACAAACAATTTATAAAATATAGTCAAGGAAAATCTTACTACCTGTACAGGACGGGCAATCCTAATGAGGCGGTAGAGATTTTAAAAACTACCATTGAGAAATGCGAGAAAACAAATGTCCCAAAAAGAGATATCGCTTCTCTTCACCAAAATATAGGAGTTACACTAATGGAAAAAGGGCCCTATCAACTATCCTATGATTCTCTTAATGAAGCTTACAGAATATATGAAGGATACGATGATACAGCGAAGATGTTTCACATGGCCGGACTCATTGTTAAATTACTATCAAACTGGAAGAATTCTGTTGAACTTTCTAAATGGGTTAAAAAATCAAGCGAGCTATCACAGATAATGAAAGATAAGGGGATTCAGTACTCAGCACAGGAAATGCTTTAAGGATTCGTAATTAATTGCGTCTTGATGGTTAAATTAAATTCAGGTGATAATTTCAAAAGCTTACAGATGTTTCGTCTACACCAAGCCAATGATTGTAGCGCTATCAATAATTTAATTGATTATCATGATATAAACAACAGAATGTTTCGTTTACTAAGAATCTTCACCTTGGCATCAAATCCAACATCTGAATTATCGCTAAGATACTAGTAGTGATTCATTCTTCCTCTATTATTTAACAAATGATTTCTCGCTTCGTTTAGATATTCCATTCTTTCCTCTAGACTTTTCTTGGTACTTTTTAGTCGATTGATGTCTTTCACCAAACCAAGGGCAACTATCAAATCATTTCTTGTAAATGGATTCTGAATAATAGAATTTATTAATTTGGATATTGTTGGTAGATGGTCTCGATGAGCTTCTATAAGTGATACCAAATAACCTACGCCTTTGAGTCTAAGGTAATCATTATGATACTCTTGAATTTCTGATATAGGTCTATCTAAGATAATAGTTACTTCGATGACTGATTTTCCTTCCGAAAATAACTTTATAGCTTGAGTTGGTATTGATAGCCTTTTGTTAATTGAGGGCTCTTCACCTAACATTTTCTTTTTCACCATGGAAATGGAACTAAAAGACACGTGGGCCTCCTTAGCAATCTCCTAAAAATTCTTGCCCTCTTCTAATAATTTCATTACCAACCTTTCTTTATAAATAAGAGACTCTAAAGCCATAACGCAGATAGTATTGAGTTAGTTTAAAAAGATAATTGACTCCTACTAATATTACTGATTGATACCCCTACTACTTCAGTTGAATGTATGTTGGTTTTTCTTAACAAGTGGAGGTTACATCCTATCACCTTGGAGATTCATGTAGGTTTTTTTATATTCAAGACTTTATAGTACGAGTGGTGGTTATACATTGCAACCACAATGACTCATATGATATCAATATTACCAAAAATCTATGCAATTTTACTTTTTGACAAATGGTTTACTTACGTAATCGTGTTTATAAATATGAGCCATAAGATTTATACCGTTTAGCACAAATAAAGGAACAAGGTTTATAGCTTGGATTAACAAAAT